>NZ_JANSIA010000061.1:0-18448 GCF_047461835.1 Synechococcus sp. R60.1
GTACTTCATCAAAGCGCATTCCTCCCGGCACTGACCCTACGGGTACAGTGCGGGGCTCCTGCGATTTCTAGCTGAGAATCCGTTGAGCAGCGTTCAAAGGACTCCGTCCCGGCCTTGGGTCAACCAGTTGGTTTGAGTCAGCCTTAGTCTACCACCCCTGGAGTGAGCCACCCTTGGCTTGAGCAAGCTGTAGTGCAACCTGGCCAAAATGCCGCCAAATGGCCTCTGCCTGTGGCCCCACCTGGCGCAGAATCCAACCCTTACAGATGGGATCCGGAGACTTGACCAGCCAGTATGGGGACTCCGTTCCGCTGATGTGAACGGTCAGCCAAGTGGGTTCCGGCCAATCCCCCAGCAAGTACAGGGATCCCCAACAGAGATGGGATCCCAGCACTGACGCGGCGGAGACCTGCCGATGGGGAAAGTGCAGGTCTATGTGTTCCTGCAGCCAGAGTTTTCTCCCCTCGGGGGAGGATGGGATCCCAGCAGTGACCCAAACTTGCAAGCAGTTGGCAAGATGTTCAAACTGCCAGCGTTCGTCCATGGCCAGCCGTCCGGCAGTCCAGATCTCGGCATAGGCCAGGCGGGCTGTGGGATCCAGTTCGATCTGCACCTGCTGGCGAAAGTCTGCCCCTGCCCCCGGAATGGTCGGGTGAGGGATCCAGATCAACTGGCTGGTGGGGGCCAGCTTGACCTTGACCTGTTGCCGAATCAAGCCGGGATGTAGCCGCATTGCCCCTTGGGTGCGAATTTCCAGCGCCGAGCCTGGCCCCAGCCCGATCTCGATCCGGTGGCGATCCCCACCCAGCAGGCCGCCGTTGGGGTTGCGCAGGTAGTACACAGGTGGCTCCCCAGGGGATCCCAGCCATTGCAAGGGAGCCTGAGAATACTCCCAAATGTGGGTATGGTCGCCTCGGCGGGTTGCCTTCAAGATGGCCTTACCGAAGTTCACAGGCGGCTCACCGAGGGGGGGTCGGCCTTGATGGGGCGAAACAGCACCTCCCGCTCCAGCCAACTGAGAACCTGCTCCAGCCCCTCACCCGTGCGCAGGTTGGTAAAGACAAAGGGCCTATCTCCCCGCATGCGACGGGCATCCCGTTCCATCACCCCCAAGTCTGCTCCCACATAGGGAGCCAGATCGATCTTGTTGATCACCAGCAGGTCGGAGCGGGTGATCCCCGGCCCGCCTTTGCGCGGGATCTTGTCCCCTTCGGCCACGTCGATGACGTAAATGCAGGCGTCCACCAGCTCCGGGCTGAAGGTAGCTGCCAAGTTGTCCCCCCCCGATTCCACCAAGATGAGATCCAGGGGGCAAAAGCGGCGCTCCAGCTCCTGAATGGCGTCTAGGTTGAGGGAGGCATCTTCCCGAATGGCGGTGTGGGGGCAGCCGCCGGTCTCTACGCCAATGATCCGCTCTGCCTCCAGGGCCTTGGCCCGCACCAAAAACTCGGCATCCTCGCGGGTATAGATATCGTTGGTCACCACCGCCAAAGACAGGTGGTCCCGCAGCGCCAAGCAGAGCTTTTCCACCAAAGCGGTTTTTCCAGATCCCACCGGGCCGCCAATGCCAACCCGTACCGGCTGGGAAGTTTGCGCAACTTTGCCCGACATCGGATACCTGCTCCTCTTTTTGGGCATTCTAGAACCAGATGCTTGCAAGGGATCCGAGTATGGTTCGGCTTTTGGTGGCAACTGCTGTGGTGCTGGTGGGATTTTTGCTGGTTAACCGCCTCTATCGCAACCCGCTGAGTTCGGAGCCGAGACCAGAGCAAGCCAGCCCAGAAGCTGCCCAGCAAGGGATCCCTCAAGGTGGGCCGCTGCAGATTTACCAATCTCGGGAACAGATCCAGCAAACCCTCAACCAAGGGGCTACCGCCACCCAGCAGCAGGTGGAAGCCGTTGAGCAATCCTTGGGCAATCCTTGACCCTTGACAAGTAAGAAGGGAGGCAGGTGCCTGGTTTCAGGCGGAGAAGGGATCCCTCCCCCAGACCGTGAAGCGCCCCTCAGGCTTGGGCGGATCCCCCAGACGCGCTAAAGTCGAGAATGCTGCAATTTTACAGACTGTCCATGCGGATCCCTCCTGTTACCCCAGAGAAAGCCGATAAGCAACTGCAAAAGGTTTACGAAAGCCTGGAGAAAACCTACGGCACCGCCCTGAACCCCTTGCAGGTGATGGCCCACAAGCCCCAACTGATGCGAGCCGTGATGAACCTCTACGGGGCGCTGCACACCCAAAACCCCAACTTGCCTGAAGAGCTGAAGGAGCTGGTCAGCATCCGCATTGCCCAAATCAACGGCTGCCGCCACTACTGCCTTCCCTACCACACCCTGCAGGCGCAAAAGTACGGCGCCTCCCCTGCCAAAATTGCGGCGGTGGCCCAGGCCCGCACCAGCACCCTCTACACCGAGGCGGAAAAGCTGGCCATCGAGTACGCTGAGCGGATGACCGTGCCCAGCATGGTGGTGACCGATAGCTTCTTTGCCCAGCTAAAAGCCATTTGGTCAGATGAAGATCTGGTGGAGCTATCGGCTTGGATTGGCTTCATGAACTTCTGGACCAAGGTGATTGCCGCCCTGGATGTGCCTTTGGATCCCGTCTTTGCCGAGCAACTTCACGTCTCTTAGGTAGCGGCGGGCTCTCCTCTCCCAGAGGGAGAGGGGATGGGGGTGAGGGATCCCGACCCAAACCCTCCACTAGGCCCAGTCGTCTCGCGTGCTAAAGCTGCGGTCGTACACCTGGCCGCGGGCATGGATCTGGCGAGTCCGGGCGAACAGCTCTTCTTCGCTCAGGCCCCACTGTTCCAGGATTTGATCCAAATCCCGCTGCAGATCCCAGGCACCGGGGAAACCGTGGTAACGGATGCGCAAACGGGCGACTTCCGCCAGCACCCACTCGGAGAGGGGCCTCTCCTGAGCCTGCACCATCAGCTCATCGAGCGCAGCTCGGTCGGTGGCATATTGCGGATGTTGCTGCTCTCGTCGGGATGAGCCATTCGCGGGTGAACGGGATACAGCCATCGGCCTCCCTCCTTTTTTCTCACTCTAGCTGAGTTCCCCTGGAGACTTTCAATATCGAGGATTGGGATCCCTGATGGCATGGGATCCCGAGAAGGCAGAAGAAAACCGCTATACTGCAAATGTTGCAGACCATGAACATTCTTCAGTTGCGGAGGCGGCGGCTATGCCCATGCCCATGATCGAGACCCGTACCGACCGGATGTTGCTCAACTTTGGGCCGCACCATCCCTCTATGCATGGGGTTTTGCGTTTGCTGGTCACCCTAGATGGCGAAAACATCGTCGATTGCGAACCGGTGATCGGCTACTTGCACCGCGGCATGGAGAAAATCGCCGAAAACCGCACGGTGGTGCAATACCTGCCCTATGTCTCCCGTTGGGACTACGGGGCCGGCATGTTCAACGAGGCCATCACCGTCAATGCCGTTGAGAAACTGGCCGGGATCAGCGTGCCCAGACGGGCCAGCTACCTGCGGGTGATCATGTTGGAGCTAACTCGTATTACCAACCACCTGCTCTGGTTTGGCCCCTTCTTAGCAGATTTGGGCGCCCAAACCCCCTTCCTCTACGCCATGCGGGAGCGGGAGTGGATCCTAGACTTGTTTGAAGCCGTCACCGGCATGCGCCTGATCAACAACAACTATTTCCGGGTGGGCGGCGTGGCGGTGGACTTGCCCTACGGCTGGACGGAAAAATGCCTAGACTTTTGCGAGTATTTCTTGCCCAAAGTGGATGAATACGAGCGGCTGGTTACCGACAACCCGATTTTCCGCCGGCGGCTGGAAGGGGTGGGAGCCATCTCCAAGCAAGACGCCATCAACTGGGGTCTGTCGGGTCCCATGTTGCGGGCCTGCGGCGTCAACTGGGATCTGCGCAAAGTGGATCACTACGAGTGCTACGACGACTTCGACTGGGAGGTGGCCGTTTACCCCGAAGGGGATTGCCTGGCCCGCTATCGGGTGCGCATGAAAGAGATGCGCGAGTCCTGCAAGATCGTGCAGCAAGCCGTCAAGGCTTTGCCAGGAGGCCCCTTTGAAAACCTGGAAGCCAAGCGGATGCTGGAGGGGCCGAAGTCGGAGTGGAACAAAGGGGACTACCAGTTCATCAGCAAAAAGCCTTCCGCCAATTTCAAGATCCCCAAAGGGGAAGCCTACGTGCGGGTGGAGAGCGCTAAGGGGGAGCTGGGTATTTACATTGTTGGTGACGACAACGTCTGCCCGTGGCGCTGGAAGATCCGTCCCCCCGGCTTTGTCAATTTGCAGGTACTGCCTCAGTTGATTTGCGGCATGAAGGTAGCCGACATGATCGCCATCCTCGGCAGCATTGACATCATCATGGGCGAGGTGGATCGCTAGGAATCGCTAAGATACTTACGGAAAGCGAGGACAAAGGCGATGGCCTGGGCGATCTTGGTTCTGCCGCTGTTGATTGTGTCTGTCATTGCTGCGGTTATCGGCCCCAAGCAATGGGCTAAGTACCAAGAGGAAAGGCGCCGCCGCGCGGAAGAGCTATCTGATGCTCGCCTTCAGGCCATCATCCAGCAGGAGCTACGCCGCCGCAACCGTCCCCCCCAATCGGATCCCAACGGGAAAACTTAGCTACAGGGATCCCAAACCCTACCCAACCCGCCATCTCTAGGGAGCTACTCACCCCCATGACAAACGCTGGTATCGACCTACAACTTGGCTTCGAGACTGCCCTACAGAACCTAGGCTTGGGAGCAGGTGCAGCCCATGCCCTCTGGATGCCCCTGCCGATGTTGCTGCTGATCATCGCCGCCACCTTGGGGGTGATGGTCATGACTTGGCTGGAGCGCAAGATCTCGGCAGCAGCCCAACAGCGGATTGGCCCCAACATGGCCGGCCCTCAGGGGGTGCTGATCCCGATTGCCGATGGCATCAAGCTGCTGACCAAAGAAGATGTTCTGCCCATCTTGGCCGACCCAGTCTTGTTTACGCTGGGGCCGATATTGGTTTTCCTGCCCGTCTTTTTGTGCTACCTGGTGGTTCCCTTTGGCCAGAACCTATTGATCTCCAACATTGCCATTGGCGTGTTCTTCCTGATCGCCACCTCCAGCGTGCAACCCATCGGTTTGTTGATGTCGGGCTACGGTTCCAATAACAAGTACTCCTTGCTGGGTGGGCTACGCGCGGCAGCTCAATCGATCAGCTACGAACTGCCGCTGGCCCTGTCAGTGTTGGCCGTGGTGCTGATGAGCAACGGTCTGGACACGGTGGGGATCGTCGAACAGCAGAGTGGCCTGGGCATCTTGAGCTGGAATGTGTGGCGGCAGCCCATTGGCTTTGTGATTTTCTTGATCTCGGCTCTGGCGGAAACGGAGCGGATCCCGTTCGATTTGCCGGAAGCAGAAGAAGAGCTGGTGGCCGGTTACCAAACGGAGTACTCCGGCATGAAGTTTGCCCTGTTTTATCTGGGATCCTACGCCAACTTGCTGCTGGCCTCCCTCATTGCAGCGGTGCTGTACTTGGGGGGTTGGTCGTTCGTGGTGCCGGTGGAAACGATTGCTGCACTTGCCGGGATTCCTTTGGATAACCCTTTCTTGCAGATCGGCGCGGCGGCCTTGGGCATTGTCATGACGATGGTCAAAGCTTTTATCTTCATCTTCTTGGCCATCCTGCTGCGCTGGACCTTGCCACGGGTGCGCATTGACCAACTGCTGGACTTGGGGTGGAAGTTTTTGCTGCCTGTATCCTTTGTTAACTTGCTGCTGACGGCAGCCCTAAAGCTCGCCTTCCCCACCTTTTTTGGGGGTTGAATGAGAAGTAAAGAGGCCAGAGAGGGAGAACAGAGGCCATGACGTTTCTCAAGCGTGTCAAAGAATATGTGGGCGATGCCTTCCGAGCCGCCAAGTACATCGGCCAAGGGATGGGGGTTGTCTTCGACCACATGGGCCGGCGCCCGGTAACCGTGCAATACCCCTTCGAAAAGCTGATCCCCTCTGAGCGCTTTCGGGGACGCATCCACTTCGAGTTCGATAAGTGTATTGCCTGCGAGATCTGCGTTCGGGTTTGCCCCATTGATCTGCCGGTGGTGGATTGGGCCTACAACCCAGAGCTGAAGAAAAAGGAGCTCTACAGCTACAGCATCGATTTTGGGGTGTGCATTTTCTGTGCCAATTGTGTGGAGTTTTGCCCCACCAATTGTCTCTCGGTAACCGAGGATTATGAGTTGGCTACTTACGACCGCCATGACCTCAACTACCACCAAGTGGCGATGGGCCGTCTGCCCTCTAAAGTTACCGAAGACCCGATGGTGACCCCCTTGCGAGAATTTGCCTATCTGCCCAAAGGGGTAATCGATCCCCACGACTTACCTGCCGGATCCCAGCGGGCTGGCAAACGACCGGAGGAGATTCTGGCGGAAATGAGAGCGGCCAAAGCTGCTAAGGAAGCCGAAGCGAAAGCAGCCAAGGCTGCTGCGGAATAGCGTGACATACTCCCGCACTCATGCTGACGCAAAGCGCTCCGCGCCGCTGTCCGCCACCCCTAGCCCCTTTCCCAGGGGATGTGACTGTTTGAACTTGTGGGACTGCCTTCCAGCATCGCCCGCTGCCGCAAGGTGATGGCCAGAAAAAGCGTCGAGGCCGCGAAATTGGAGCTGTCCTTAGTGGGAAGGAGATGCCTGGGGCGCAGAAATAAGGTCTTCTGAACCCTGCGATCTGCAATCAAAGATCTGAGTATGAGTATAGGTGTGGTGTCCTAGTCTGAACCAAAATGGCCATACGTGGGCAGGGCAGATGGCTGCCAGCCTTGGCTAACTTCAGGGGAAGGAAAACGTAAACCTACCCGCCAAGCCAGGGGATGTGGCCAAGCCGCTAAAAGTCTGCGCGACGTTTCCGCTCTTGCGAACCGTTACGGTAAAGGGAATGGGAGCAGTTGATTGGGAGCAGCGCCGGAACAATCTCACCTCGATGAAGTATGGCCCTGAGGGCGGGGTGGAAGCCCAAAAGACATTCTCCACAGCATTTTGGGTTACGGCAACACAGTCGGCATTGGCATCCACATCCAGCCGTCCTCCAGAAGGGACAATTCGGTTGTTAAAAAACACGGTCTGCTGCGTGGGATCCGCAACATACAGGTCAAGGTCATCGATGGTGTTCCAACTCAAGGTAACTTGAATGGGGCCGGTGCCCAATACTGGAGGTGTGGGGGTGGGAGAGGGTGTCGGTGCAGGAGTGGGAGAGGGTGTCGGTGCAGGAGTTGGTGGTGGCCTCAGGGTAGGAGTTGGCGTGGGCGCAGGTTCCCCAGTGACCCTCTGAGCAAAGTTTCCTTGGAAAGTATTGCCAGCCAGGTAGGCTGCGACTACCGCATCTGGGGTGCCGGGGGCCGCCTGAATTGCCACTCCTACGCCCTCGCCCCGAGCTAGGAACGTATTCCCGGAAATGGTGCGGGCCTGGGTTCCCTGCAAAATACGAATGCCGACACTGCCGGCTATCCTGCCCACGCCGATCCGGTTGGATTGAATGGATGGAATTGAGCCTGCCCCATCCAGCTGAATCCCGGTAGTGCCACTCGTACCTGCTTGCCGCGCCTGCAGTACCAAGCCGGCTCCAGCCGTGGGTGGATCCCCTTCGATTTGGTTGTTGCGGAAGATCCCGCCGGAGTTGTCACCATAGCGAACGGCCAAAGCCCCCAAAGCCTGCAGGAGAATTGTGTTGTTTTCAAGGATGGGATTGCTGCCCGGCACAGTGCCTATGCCCACCCCACCCGTTTTACTGACAATCGGCGAGACACGGCTGACCCGGCCATTCCCAGAGATCTGCACACAGGGATCCAAAAATTGCTGGCACAAAATCTCGGCCAATTGGTTCAAGGCTCCCTCTAGAACCGCAGCATTGCCGTTGACCAAGATGTTGGAGCGAGGGTCGTTGAGGGTGACCTTGCGCGGCTGAAAAGTGCCGTTGTTCACCTGCACCCGTCCACCCCCCAGCACCACATCTACCCCCTGCAGGCTGGTTTGGCTGGCTACAATCACGTCAAAGAGCCCGGTCAGGATCTCATAGGCGGTGGAGCTGGTGATGCGAATGCGACCGCCGTTGGTGCCATCGCCGCCATCCAGGGCCAGGTTGCTTTGCAAAGTTTCCCTGCCCGTCCCCAAAATCTCGATCAGCACCTCCAGGCCCGCCGTGGCAGTCTGAAGTCGCTGCGCCTCTGCAACTGCGTCTGCCAGTTTGGTAAAGGGGCCACTGGCCGGATCCACTCTCAGGATGATGGGCCCGCCACCTGGCGGAGGAAGAGGTGGAGAACTGCCGCCGCCACCCCCACAGCCGAGGGCAACCCCCGCCAACAGAGGCAGCAAGGCTGAACAGATCCCCCAACCAGATTTGGATACTTGGCCAAGCATAGGTGGAAAGCCCCTTACAAGCGCTTAGCGGTTAAGGTTGTTACAGCAACAAACAAGAGCAACAAACAACTGCCACGGGGTCAAGGTACAGATGGCCAAGCTGGGATCCAATGCCCTCAGCAAAAGCATCCTCTAACGAATCCCCTCCTCAGTCAAGGCTTCGCAAGAGATCCGCAATCAATCGGCAACAAAAATCTCAAAAATCTAGCGCTCTCCAGGAACTTGGAGGGTTCCGGCGATAATGTTCTGCTTCACCGCTTCCACGGCGGCCACCAAATCCGCTGAGAGCAAGGCTTGGTTGTACTCATCCAGAGCATAGCCCACACCCTCGTTCTCCAGGCCAAAGGTTTGAATGCCGCCGACAAAGTTGCCTTAAAGTTGCCTTCCACCACGCTGCGAATCACTTCATAGGTGGCCATATCCACCCGCTTCAGCATCGAGGTGAGACCGTGGTTGAGGGTGGCAGGGTTGTTGTCGGTATCCCCCAGGTAGTTTTGGTTAGCATCCACACCGATAAAGAACAGCGGACGGGTATCTCCGCTGCAGATGCTGGCATAATCGGCGGGTTTGGGCACTTCCGCAAAGGGATCTCGAATGAAACTCACCCCGGCGGGCAGCCCTGTAGGATGCTGTTGGGCCAGAGCAGCCCAAAGAGCAGCGAGGTAACATCATCTCCCGCCGTATCCGTGTCGATCAAAAAGCGTTGCACAGCCATACCCAGGCTAAGCCCAAATCAGGGTGACATCTTAACCTTTGCGGGCAGTCTCAGGGCAGCCGCTGAGCCGGTGTATCTTGAAAAGGGATCCCTATAGACCAGAGTTGGCGATGTCCTTCTCCATCCGCTCCATTACACCACAACAGATGGCCCAATACCTACAGGATCCCGAGGCCGGCCCTCTGCAATTGATCGATGTGCGGGAACCGGCAGAGCTGGAGCTGGTGAATTTAAATGCCCTGGGCTTTCGCAACTACCCCTTGAGCCAGTACGAGGAATGGAGGGAACGGATCCTCACAGAGCTGGATCCAGATCAGCCAACTTTTGTGCTCTGTCATCATGGCCTCCGCTCTGCTCAGATGAGCCAGTGGCTACAGGCCAACGGGTTCACTCAGGTTCATAACATCAGCGGCGGCATTCACGCTTGGGCTTGTGAGGTGGATCCCTCCCTGCCCACCTATTGAGGTCACGGGCAAACCAGCACCATGTTCCCCATTCTTCATCTGCAGGGGGATCCCCAACAACGAGGCCAACAGTATGGATCCCAGGCGGCCCAACTCATTCGCCACAGCATTGCTAGTTACGCCCGCCAATTTGCCTACCGCTGTGGTCTCACCTGGCAGCAGGCCCAGACCCAAGCAGAGGGATCCCTGCCCTGGCTAGAGCGCCACGTGCCCCACCTGCTGGAAGAAATCCAAGGCATTGCCGCGGGGAGTGGCTTCCGTTTTGCCGAGATTCTGGCCCTCAATTTGCGCACCGAGATTTTATCCAGATCGGTTGTCGGTGGATCCCATCCCGACTGCGCCGCTGCTCTGGAACACAATCTCCAAAACGGGGTGCCCCAGCACCCACCGGATCCTGCTCATGAATTCAAGGGGATTGATCTCATCGATCCAGCCCAAGCCAACCCGGATGGGGGAGAATGCACCGCCCTGGCGGCCTTGCCCCAGGCTACCTCCAACCACCACACCTACTTGGCCCAAACCTGGGATTGGATCGGGGAGCAGCGCAGGGCCTGTGTGCTGTTGTGCGTTCGCTCCGATAACCACCCTGCCTACCTCACCCTGACCGAAGCTGGGATCCTGGCCAAAATCGGCCTCAACCGAGCAGGGTTGGCCGTAGCCCTCAACCTCTTGCGCTCTACCCTAGATGGGCAAACCGAGGGAATGCCGGTGCATCTGCTGTTGCGCTTATTGTTGGAGTGCGAGGAGTGGCAGCAGGCTGTAGAGAGGGTGGGATCCTATCCTTACACCGCGTCCTCTTGTGTCAGCGTTGCGGGTACCGCAGGACAGGCGGTAGGCCTACAGCCCGCTAGTGCAATCAGCTTTGAAATCAGTCCACGAGGAATTGGCCTGCATCTCCCTCAAGGAGGGATCCTCGCCCACACCAATCATTTCCTGGATCCGGCCTTGCGAGAAGATGGCTGCCCCCCCCACACAGGATCCTCCACAAGGCTAGAACGGGCCTATCATTTGCTTCGCCAGAGCGCTCAAACCGGAACCCTAGAGGCGGTCACTCTTCAAAAAATCCTACAAGACCGGACGAATGCCCCCCACTGCATCTGCCGCTATCCGGATCCCCATCTGCCCGCCTGGGATCGCACCGAAAGCGTGGCGGCTGTGGTGATGGATTTGAACCGGCAAATCTTACACCTGGCCCCCAACATTCCCGATCAAGTGGAGTTTGTACCGATTTCCGGGATTTTCTAGGTTTGGAAGATGCAGTAGGATCGAGCTGAAGAGAGAGGAGGGGCAGGCGATCGCGTCCTTGCTGTCGCCACCAGACAGCGGGATGAGGAAAGTCCGGGCTTTCAGAAGAACACACCGCTGGGGAAAGCCCAGTGCGGGTAACCGCGAGGATAGTGCCACAGAAACATACCGCCGATGGCTGGGATCCCAGCACAGGTAAGGGTGCAAAGGTGGGGTAAGAGCCCACCAGCAACGTCGTGAGGCGTTGGCTCGGTAAACCCCGGTGGAAAGCAAGGCCGCAGCCGCAGGACTATGGCTGTTCTTCGCCCCTGTCGGTTGCATCGAGGTCACGGTACCCAAAGTGGGGAAGGGTGCTCTCGATGGTGGTGAGCCGCTAGAGGGTGATGGTAACATCACTCCCAGATAGATGATCGCCAGTGCAACTCTGCACTACAGAACCCGGCTTACAACCTCCTCTCTTTTCTACTTGCACATCTACCTGTTTGCACATCTATTTGCACACAGAGAGAGTTTGTTCCGAGCTCACGGGAGTTCTGCAGGTTGCCGGGATCCCTGTGGTCTGGGGCTATTTATTGGCCGTAGTCAGTGTGTCGTTGGGAGAAGCTGTATCGCATGCCCACCTAGGGCACTTGGAGAGCCTTGTCCAATTGTGGGTGGCTGCGCTACGGCGTAGGTTCTGTCATTCTGGTCACGCCTGCCATCCACAGCTCCACGCAGGCTTGCAGAAGGGGGGGGATCCTGGCGGTTTCGGCGCCTTTCTCTGATTTTTTAGATTTTTCATCCGATAGCTGCCCCTCAACAGAGGGCTCGGTTCCGTCGGCGCCAACGGAAGGCAACTCGGCAGTTACCGCCAGCATTGCTGCTCCCAAAATCATTACATGCAAAACCCCAACGGCTGCATAAAGGCGATCCGGCTCGACAGATTGCAACTCAGAGTTGGGAAATCGCCGCAAATACTCTGTCAGTTGTTCTTGGGCCTGAGAAAAACCCATCCGCAAGGCGCGACGATGCTCCTCAGAATAAAGACCGGCCTCCCCGACCAGGGAGCGCACCAGCTCAGGATTGTCGGCCAAAGCCCGAAAACAGGTGTGGACGTAGCGCAGGAGAATGGCTTGTAACCCAGAGCCTTGAGAGGGGGCGGGATCCGCCTTCAGGGGCAGATCGGCTATGCCGGAAAAGACCCCCAGCTCCCCAAATACGGCCAGGAGTAACCCTTGCTTGGTGCCGAAGTGCCGAAACAGGGTGACCTCATTCACTCCGGCCAAATCCGCAATTTGACGGGTGGTGGTCTGGGTGATGCCCTGACGAACGAACAGCTCCCGAGCCGCATTCAGCAGCCTTTGCCGAGAAGAAGGACGTGCCATAGTGAGGAGAAAACCTGAAGAATTGCGGCGGGCTGCAAGTGACGCTTGCATTTACGGTGGAATACCGCTAGGCTTAATGTCAAGCGAGAGGATGTCGGCAGCGTTGCCTCTGCTCCTCTTCTTCCTGTGTAGCCAAGTTCATCACAGCGGAGCACATAGCAAGTCACCGCTGGCTATGGCGGTGTCTTCAGGGGCTTGACTCCGTTTTCACGTTGGGCCGCTGTTATCCGGCGGCCTTAACTTGGGCTTTGTGTTTTGGCTCTTTCCTAGTCAGTCTAGTCTACTTCTTCTTCTGAGGTTTTGTGGGTTCATGACCACTTCTTTTTCTCGCCAATCGCTGAATCATCCCGCTCCGCTCAATCGGCCCGAGCCCCAAGAGTCCTTTCGGTTTGCTTGGGAACATGTGCTCTTCTTTGCCATTTTTCACGTGGTGGCTTTGGTGGGAGGCATTTTCTTCTTCTCCTGGCCCGCTCTGGGAGTAGCCCTATTTCTCCACTGGTGTTTCGGCAGCTTAGGCATCTGCTTGGGGTACCACCGCCTGCTCAGCCATCGTAGTTTCCAGGTGCCCAAGTGGCTGGAATATGTCTTCACGACTCTCGGTGCCCTGGCCGTTCAAGGGGGGCCGATCTTTTGGGTGGGCGGCCATCGTCAGCACCACGCCTTCACCGAAGACGAGGAGAAGGATCCCTATTCTGCTCGTAAGGGCTTTTGGTGGAGCCACATACTCTGGCTGATCTACCACCGCGAAGAATTTTTTAACCCTGAGAAGTATTTTGCCTTTGCGCCGGACTTGGCTCGGGATCCCTTCTACCGCTGGCTGGATAGGTATGCTCTGCTTTTGCAACTGCCGTTGGCTGCAATACTCTACCTGCTGGGGGGCTGGTCATTCGTCGTGTACGGTATCTTCGTGCGGACAGTGCTGTTGCTGCATTGTACCTGGTTGATCAACTCGGCCAGCCACTCCTGGGGTTACCGGACTTTCGAGAGCAACGACAATGCCCGTAACCTTTGGTGGGCGGCCATTCTAACCTATGGTGAAGGCTGGCACAACAACCATCATGCCGACCCGAAGTGCGTTAAGGCCGGTTTGCGTTGGTGGGAGATCGACATGACCTACTGGGCCATTTGGCTGTTGGCGAGATTGGGCCTGGCTCGTAAGCTGCACCTGCCTGCCCAAGGCCAAGCTGCTCGCTGAACTGGTTTTTCCCAGACCTTGCAGAGGAATCATCCGGGGATCCCTATCCCTAGGGATCCCTTTTGGGTTGCAGAGAGAGCTAGTCTTCTAAGGGGCTATACTGCCACGCTCCATAGTGGTCAAGAATACGCTTAATTTGTTCTATGTCGGCATCGGGTTCTTGATGAATATGCAATGCCTCTATTTGGCTGTCTTGGTAGCGAAAGGTGGAGTTTTTTTTCCACTCCAGCTCCGTTTTCACCCCTGAAACACAAGCCAAATGGGCAGCCAATTCCCGATAAACCATCAGGGGCATAGAATCGTAGCGAACAGCGTAGCGTTTCAGCTTGGGGACGCTCACGTATGACAACCCAATCAACGTAGCTCAAAACAACTCAAGTATAGTCACTTCAAGTTAGATTAAGACGCTTCCTAACTACTCCGCGGTGTCGCCCAAATGCTCCGCATCACTTCCGCGAGCCCCCCAATCCCTCTCCCTAAGAGAGAGAAGAGCTAGGAAGCACTGCAACGGAACAGTTTCATTCCTCATTGAAATGACTATAACTTCTGGGCAATACAGTCACCAAAACCCCCCCGCTCAACACTCTTTAGCTGGACACTTGACCGGCAAAATGGGATGGGACTAAGCAATTTTGTCATCGACCAAAGTGCAGCAGTTTACCTGATCCAGGCAAATCTTTCCCCACTGCAAGGCCCAGCGTACTAAGGCAACCCGATTTGCCGTTCGGGTCTTGCTCAAAATATTGCTGATGTGATTGTCAACGGTGCGTTTGCTGATCTCTAGGCGTTCCGCAATGTCCTGATTGGTCAGTCCTGCCGCAATCAACTCGATGACTTGCAGTTCCCGTTCGGACAACAAGTCCGCGGAATGATAGTCGGTGCCCATTCCGAATGCCTGCTTAAGATGAACTGTAAGGATTACCTACCCCAATTCTAGGGGATCACCCCTGAGATGGACAGCCCTGAAGAAAGGAAATCTTAGGCGATTCTCGTCCAGATTCTGGCTGCGGGCCACTGATGCGAGCGTTTTCGGATAGGCTTCACAAGGGATCCAAGTGCTTCCGGGGCAGTTCCACCTGAACCCACAGCCCACCGGTTTGTGGGTGATTGCGCAATTGGATGGTGCCCCCGTGAACTTCGACAATTTGTCGCACAATTGCCAGCCCTAGGCCGGTTCCGCCTTTGCTGCGGGCCCGCGCAGTGTCGGTGCGGTAAAAGGGCTGGAAGACCAACTCAAATTGATCTTCTGGCAGGCCGGGGCCGTGGTCGTACACCTCTAGCCGCACCTGGGATCCCTGCTCCGAAAGCACCACATGGATAGGAGAGTCGGGCTTGCCATACTTGACGGCGTTGTCCAAGAGATTGAGGATGAGGCGGTATAGGCGTTGCTCATCTCCCCAGAGGTAAATCTGGGACAATCCGCTCAGGTGCAGTTCCTGGTGTCGAGGCTTGGCCAACGGCTCTACACTTTGCCAGGCCTCGCGCACCAAACTTGCAAGATCCACCCAACGCCATTGGGAGCGGGATGCGGCTCCCAAATTGAGGGCGCTGAGTTCGAGCAAGTCTTGAACCAAATGGCTCAGGCGCAGAGTTTCATTTAGCAATCGTTCCACCCAGACTGCTTGAGCGGCATCGACCCGGCTTTGTAAAGTTTCGGCCAGCAAGCGAATGGAGGTGAGGGGGGTTTTCAGCTCGTGAGCCACATCCGAAGCCCAGCGATCCCGCTGTTGGGCCAGCATTTTTGCTTCCAGCCGGTCTTCTAAAAAAATGGCCACGTGCGCTTGCGGCAGGAGCAACCCCCAAGCCCGCAGCGGAATCGGTTTGCCATCCCCACCGGAAGGGTAGAAAATCCATTCGCGACTTTGGACAGGAGCAGCGGTCTCCTGTCGGCGGGTAGCCTCGATGAGCTGATCCAACTCATAGGAGCGCACCCATTCCAGCAAGAGCTTGATGCCCGGCTGCCATTGGCTGATGCGCAGCAGGCGCTGGGCGGCAGGATTGCACTCCAGCACCACGTTGTTTTCGTCTACCCGCAGATATCCCCAAGGGAGCCGCTGACTCAGGTATTGCCAGTTTTGCAGTTGCTGTTTTTGGTTGGCCCAATCCAGATCTTGTTGGCGAAGATAACGGCTGAGCAAGCTGAGCATCTGTTCCAGGGAGTGGAGGGGCATGGCCAGATGCACCAGGGATCCCAACCGCTGCAATTCGCGTCTGAAACGGCGCCGAGTCTGCCACAGCAGGAGCAACGTGCAAAGCAAACCGATTCCCAACCCGATCAGGATCCCGGCTTCCAGTCCCATGTTCCCACCACCTTTGCTGCCATTGTCGCTCAGGGAAGCAAGAGTGGAGGCGAAAGCCCGGTTGCCGGCCTCTTATCGACGATGTACGAGGGTGGTACTGGCTTGGTCGGTGGGCACAAGCAAGATCTCGCTGATGTTCACGTGGGGGGGACGGGTTGCCGCAAACACCACCACTTCAGCCACATCCATCGCCGTCAAGGGGGTGAGGCCCTGATACACTGCTGCCGCACGGGCGCGATCCCCACGGAAGCGCACTTGGCTGAACTCGGTTTCCACCAGGCCCGGCTGAATCTCGGTGACGCGAATGGGGGTGCCCAGTAAATCCAGCTTCAGCCCCTCGGAGATGGCCCGCACGGCGGCCTTAGAAGCGCAATACACAGCGCCACCTGGGTAGGTCTGCCGACCGGCAATGGAGCCGATGTTCACCACATGGCCTCGACCTCGCTCCACCATGCCGGGCAAAACGGCGCGGGTAACATAGAGCAGACCCTTGAGGTTGGTATCGATCATCTCTTCCCAGTCTTGCAAGGCCCCCATGTGGAGCTTGTCCAAGCCACGACTTAAACCTGCATTGTTGACCAAGATGTCGATGTTGGCCCACGGCGAGGGCAAAGATTGAAGCGCCTGCTGCACGGCTGCCCCATCCCGCACATCCAAAGCCAGCAGGTAGGAAGGAGTGCCGTAAGCCTGCTGCAATTCCCCAGCCAGTTCCTGCAGCCGATCCTGACGGCGGGCCACCAGAATCAGGCGGGCTCCAGAACGGGCAAAAAGGGTGGCACAAGCGGCCCCAATGCCGCTACTGGCTCCGGTGATGAGCACGATGGAGTTTTCAAGCATCATTTGCTAATTCAAATGCTGTGATTTCAGTTGGGTTGAGTCGGAGAAAAATGGACAGCCACCTTCAGCTTCCTCGTCAGTTCGAGGCTACAGCCATTCTAGGAGTTCGAGCCACTTCCCCAAGGGGAGTCTGGGATCCGGTAAACGAATCGTTTCGCTGCTGTTCGGTAGCGACCCTACCGCTCCCTGCAAGAGCCTAAAGAGAGCGCTCCAGCAGCTTGACGCAAGCATACAGAGTATCCAAATGGGGAGTGGGCACGCCCACCAAACGCCCCAACTCGGTGATGGCTCCCACAATGGCCTCGATCTCCGTCCGTCGCCCCAGCTCAACATCCTGCAGCATCGAGGTGCGATGGGATCCCACGCGGGCTGCATCTTCTAGCCGCTCTTCCAAAGAGACCGGCAGCCGGATCCCTAGAGCTTGGGCTACAGCCTCAACTTCCCGCATCACCGACCGAACCAGAGCATGGGTGGGTGGGTACTGAGCGATCTCATCTTGAGCAGCTCGGGTGAGGGCGCTGATGGGATTGAAGGCAGCGTTGCCCCACAGTTTCTGCCAGATCTCGGCCCGAATCTGCGAGGTGAGAGTGGTGGCAAGCTGCGCCTGTTCAAAGATGGCGGCCAAGGACTGCAGCCGTCCTGACAGGGATCCATCCGGCTCCCCCAGAATGTAGCGCCCACCCCCTGTGTGCAAGACCACTCCCGGCTCTGCCAACTGCACGGCAATGTACACCACACAGCCAATCACCCGCTCTATCGGCAAATGAGCAGCGATAACCCCTTCTGGATCCACGGAAGTCAGGGAATGCCCCTCAAACTCGCCCCCATGCCGGTAGAAGTACCACCAGGGGATACCATTCTGGGCGATCACAATGGGGGTGTCGGGGCCACACAGGGATCCCAGTCGAGGGGCAAGCTGCGGCAAGCTGTGGGCCTTGACCGTCACTATCAGCCAGTCCTGTGGGCCCAGGGCAGCCGGATCGTCGGTGGCTGTCAACCGCTCTACCCAGGTTTGGGAGGGATCCCCCTGCCGGATCAGCTTTAGACCTTGGGTGCGGATGGCCTGCAGGTGAGCTCCACGGGCCACGACACTGACGGGAAAGCCAGACCGAGCCAGGCATATGGCCAAGTGACTTCCCACCGCCCCAGCGCCAACGATACAAATCTTCATGAGTTTATCATCTTTCCGCCACCCACCTCATATCCAGGTGGCCAATTGACATGGAATTGACATGGAGCTGTAACAAGGCCCGATACCGGGCCCGGGAGAAATCCTCGACAGCTTTACTCTGCCCCCCCTTGGGTCACCCTTAGGATCCCATATCCAAGTGCCACGCCCACCAGGGTCAGCACAATGCAGAGTCCAGCAATGGTGAAGATCTCGCCAGCCATAGATTCAGCTTCCTCGCAAATGGGATACATCGCCTTCTCAGGATATCGGATCCCAAGCCCTGGCCTTCACTCCAAGGGTGTAGCGGCCCAAACCCAACTCCTCGAAAAACAGTCGTTCTCCCAGACTTGATGAGATCCGGCTATCCGCCTCTATAATGAAAGCAATTTACAAGTCTTTACCGGCATAGGCTAAATTGTAATGCCTACAGCCGTAAAGCTTGTTTGGTGGCTCTCGAATGGCCCGTTGGGCCTCGCGAGTTGTGGAAACGGTTCTAAGTAGGGTCTTGGAGCGCTAGGGATCCTGACTTAACGGGAAACTCCTGAGCAGTTCTTGCCAAAGAGCCGTTCAAGGAAACTGAGGCAAAAGACCCAGGAGTTGAGTCTTTATATCTAGGCTCCGCTCCTGCTTCGAAGAAGCAAACTTTGTAGTTTCATTAATGTCCTCATTCATTTAGATGTCTTTAAGGAGTAGTTCAGATGACCATAGCGGTAGGGCGCGTGCGTCAGGAGCGAGGATGGTTCGACATCGTCGATGACTGGCTCAAGCGCGACAG
>NZ_JANSIA010000062.1:0-5174 GCF_047461835.1 Synechococcus sp. R60.1
TGGAAACAAACAGAATGCTATCGCTGCATAGTTGAACAGTGATGTTCAGCAGTGTTCAGCGTAAATGTATCAGCAACTGGATAACCTTAGCTGATCGTTATAGTCATTTTTAAACTAGATTGAGACACTCCCCAAGCATTCCACGCTGCTGCCCCTACTCCCAGCCTCGCTGCCAGAGGGAGAGGGGAGCTAGACGAAAATGTTTCATTCCCGTTTAACGAACCAGATCGAGTGTCACCGAACCAGATCGAGGAGCCAAGCAAAGTAGAAGCGGCTGCGAATGGTTTGTCGCTGCTGCACTTTCCAGCCCCATTCGGTTAATTGGCTCACCAAGATCGCCTCTCGGTGTTGATAGGCGCGGGTGGTTTTGCTGGGGCCGGGGAAGAACTCTCCCACTTTCTTCAGCAGCGTCAGCCAGGGGGTTTTGGGGGCAAAACTGAAGATCAGGCGGGACCGAGCCAGGCGGGTCAGGTGCTTTAGCATGCGCAGGGCCTCGGCTTCAGGGTAGTGGATCATCACATCGAGGCAGATGACGACATCGTATTCCCCCGTCAATTCCTCCAGATCCGAGACCCAAAAGTGTGGGTTGTCTGTGGATCCCAACTCCATTTGCTGGCGGCGGCGTGCTTCGTTCACCATTTGTTCCGAGATGTCGCTGGCGAACACCTGCGCCCCTCTGGTGGCCAAGGGCAAACTGAGGCTGCCCACCCCGCATCCGGCATCACAAATGCGTAAACCCGAGGGATCCCCCAACCACTGCAACACCGTCTCTACCGTGCGGGCATGGCCAAGGCGGATGTCCTTTTGGACGAAATTGACTTCTTCTTCACCATAAATGCGCCGCCAGCGCTCGAAGCCAACGGAGTTGAAGTAATCGCGGACAATGGTTTTCTCTTGCATAGAACTTCCAGCTAGGGATCCGGCGAGAGAAAAGAGGAACGCCCTGCTCTGTCGAGACCCGGCATTTCTTCGCCCATGCGCATCTCATTCTACCCCGAGCCCCCGTAGCCCTCTGCACGGTTGCTCTAGGATTGTATTAGAATTAACTCGCATGCCTTGGATGCTGCACCATGACCGAAGCTGAGATTGCCCAAGCGTTGCAGGCTCGGTTGGCTGCCCCGGTCAGAATTGCGGTCAAACGCCGCCAAGGTCATCTACACGTTCTCCTGAATCGGCCCCCCCTGGCTCGAGTGGACTACCCCCATCTCATGGAACGGGTGCAGGCGGAGCTCAGAGTGTTGGGCTTGCCCGGCTTAGAGCAGGTCACGGTGTACGGGCGTGAGTCGGGACATTCTGAATACGAGTGGGAGCAAACGGCCCCCTTGTTGAACCCGCTGCTGGCCTCAGAAGAAACCACAGTTCTGTTGGAAAAAAAAGGCGATCGCCTACTGCAGGATCTGACAGTTGTTGCCCCGGATTCGGTCAACTCAAAGCCTGAACCTGCGCCGGAGAATCCTGTCGGGAAAACCGACATAGGCAGCAGGTCCCGCATCTCCTGGGTGTGGCTGGGGGGAGCTGTACTGATTGTTGGAATTGGGGTGATTCTTTTGCTGGTTGCCCTTCTCTGAAAGAGCTGGGTAAAGGTTCTTGTTCTTGTCTTGGGAAAAGCCTCAGGGAGCGTTGCCGAGAGTCGCCGATGAACTTTGAGGGTGCCGGGATCCGGTCAATTGGGCTTTTTGCAAGGCATCCTGCAGCATCCGCTCCACCAACTCGGTGAACGTCCACCCCAGAGCTGCCGCCGCATCGGGACAGAGGGAAGTGGGGGTCATGCCGGGCAGTGTATTCACCTCCAACACCCAAGGATTTTCCTCGGGATCCACCCGCAGATCCACCCGCGCCAAGCCTTCGCACCCCAACGCCTGGTAGGCCTTCAGACCTGCAGCCTCACAGCGGGCCAACCCTGCCGGGCTGAGGGAACAGGGGATCAAATGCCGCGAGCCACCGGGTGCGTACTTGGCTTCGTAGTCGTAGAAGTCGCCTTGGGCGGGGATGATCTCAATGGCCGGAAGAACTTGGCCGGACAAGATCGAGAGGGTGATCTCCTTTCCGGGAACATAGCGCTCCAGAAAAATCCGCGACGAGACTGAGCGGGCCAACTCCAGCCCCTGAGCAAATGACCTCTCATCCCGGACAATGCTGATGCCCACCGTCGAGCCGTTGTTGCTGGGCTTAATCACCAGTGGGGATCCCAACTCTGCCGCACAGTCAGCCCAAGTGAGGGGGCTTTGGTCGTCCCAAACCTGCCAATCGGGGGTAGGGATCCCCGCGGCGCGAAAGATCTGCTTGGAGACCAGCTTATCCATGGCCAGAGCACTGGCCAGCGGCCCGGATCCCTGGTAGGGCAGGCCCAGCCAGTCCAGCATTCCCTGTACCACCCCATCCTCGCCACCAGGGCCATGCAAGGCAATCCAAACGAAGTCGCAGCCGGCTTGCCGTTCCTGCCAAAGGCGCAGAGGCAGATCCTCATCTGGGTCGATTACCTTGACCCGATGGCCCAGGTCCTCCAAAGCCCGTTTGCAGGCTTTACCCGTTACCCAAGAGACTTGACGTTCTGCCGAACGCCCCCCCGCCAAGACAACAATGTTCATGGCCTAACCCCAAAGCACTCCCCACCCTCAACAACCGGCACCAAGATACCAGCATACCTTCACCCTACCCTACGAAGGGGGCCGTCGGCGGCGCAAGAACTCGGGAATATCTAAGCCTCCAGACATCGGCGGCTCAGGCTCCGGAGGCTGTCGAGGCGGCAGCCCAGAGCCCGTGGGAGTGGGCTTGGGAACCCCCGACTTGTTGGAGGCAGAAACTTTGGTTGCAGCAGGGATGGCGGCTGGACGGGCTTTCTCTTGGAAACCGGTGGCGATGACCGTGATGCGCACTTCCCCCTGCATGCGCTCGTCTTGGACGGTGCCGAAGATGATGTTGGCCTCGGGATCCACTGCCTCGGCGATGATCTCGGCAGCCACCGTGACCTCATGCAAGGACAAATCCGGCCCACCGGTAATGTTGAAGAGGACACCTTTAGCCCCTTCGATGGAGGTTTCCAAAAGCGGCGAAGATACAGCGGTAATGGCGGCTTCGCGGGCGCGGGACTTGCCGGATCCCATGCCAATTCCCATCAAGGCAGAGCCGGCATCGGCCATCACGCTGCGCACATCGGCAAAATCCACATTGATCATGCCGGGAATGAGAATGATATCCGAGATGCCCTGCACCCCCTGCCGCAGCACATCATCAGCAACGCGAAAAGCCTCTTGGACAGGGGTTTGCTCGGAGATCACCGAAAGCAACTTGTCATTGGGAATTACAATCAGGGTATCAACTGCCTCCCGCAGCGCTTGGATCCCTTCCTCGGCCTGCTTGCTGCGGCGTTTGCCCTCAAAGGAAAAAGGCCGTGTCACCACTCCCACCGTCAGGGCACCACTGGCTTTGGCAATTTGGGCGATGACGGGTGCTCCACCCGTGCCCGTGCCTCCCCCCATGCCGGCGGCAATGAAGACCAGATCTGCCCCTTTGATGGCTGCCGATATTTCTTCGCTGGATTCCTCTGCAGCTTTCTGGCCAATGGCCGGGTTACCACCTGCACCCAAGCCTCGAGTCAGCTTCTGCCCAATTTGCAAGCGGTTCACTGCCGAGGACTGGGCAAGGGCCTGCGCATCGGTGTTGACGCTCCAAAACTCGACGCCCACAAGGTTGCTGGCCGCCATCCGACTGACCGCGTTGCCACCCCCACCCCCCACGCCTACTACCTTAATCTTTGCGTTTGCGGTCTTGCTCGGCATGAAGTCCTCTGGACAATCCGCCGCTCTGGTCTGAGATCCGTTCCTCTCATACTCGGCATGAGAGCCTTCTCCCCTGTGGCGCTCATTCCAATGGGAAGGCGCAGACTGGGCTGAGCCCAACCCTTGCCCAGGATTGGGAGGATGGATGTCTGACCAATTGGATGGCATGTCAGCTCTCACAATAACTTAAATTCTGGCAAATATCGAATATGCTAGCTGATTTAATATAGAGCAACTCCCTCCAGATGCCAACGCTGCCGACGTTTGTGAATCTTCCCGCTGAATACGGCCCTCCTAAAGACGCCTGTCGGCAGAATCTCAGGTAGCCTTTCTTGCCTAGAGGCATTTCTCTCTGAACTTATCTCGAAGCTTTTGTGTGTAAGAATAGGTGTTCTCGAATACTTAGACCCTTGCAGGGGAAGAAGGGTCCAAAGGGAGGTTTCGGTACAAGAGTCTGGCCCTAGTTAAGGCCCAGTTAAGGCGAAGAGTCCCCTATCCAGCCAAAGGCTGATAGAGCGCCACTTTGTAGAACTGAGGCTTTGGCATCCTGTAGAGATTCAGGGATCCGGACTTGCATTCAGACCAGCTCTAGGTGGATCTCCGCTTTTAGCCGTTGGGGGAGGGAAATTTTGAATACATCTCCCTGATTCATTTCGTGGGCATCTTCCATGCTGGCCAGGGCTTCCACCACTTCTTCGGAGTTGGCGGTTAGCACCACAACGGGGCGCTCGCAGGCAATGGGGAAATCGTGCCACGTGCCGAGGTGCAGCAGCAGCCCATGCCCGGCAGGGAATCGCAGGGCTTGTACTTTGTCGAGATCGGGAGCTGCTTTGGGATGGTTGGGAGGAGCCATCACCATGATGAACGGCTCTTGCCCCAGGCCGACAAACAACTGGGTCATACGCATGTGGCGCTCCAGCCAGAGCACAGGTGGATATCCGGGCAGGATCTTAGCCGTACGGATAACGGCTCTGCCGGTGTATTGAAAGTCGATGTTCTGTCCTTCCAGGACACGCCCCTGATAAAAGGGGATCCCCAGCCCAGGATTGGCCACATCGTCCCCTATAAGTTGGCCGAAGGGTTGCACATTTTCTGGGGTGGCATCCACAATCGGCACCCGGACAACGGTGGTGGCAGTTGCAGTCGTGCTCATGGTTTGCATCCTCGCTCTTGATTGGACTGGGGTCAATTGGATTGGAGTCAGGCTTTCTATCTTAATTGTCTTACTGAGAGCAATAGGTAAAGAAACGGTTTTCCCGGTAACGGTCTATACATCTTTGATTCTTATTTAATTCTTAACTTTTAATTCTTAACTTTGATTCTTAACTTTGTTCTTCTCGAGGGCTTTGCGGGTTAAACCACCGCTCGATGATGTGGCGAATTTGCCGGGCGGCA
>NZ_JANSIA010000062.1:5274-8892 GCF_047461835.1 Synechococcus sp. R60.1
ATTCTTAACTTTGTTCTTCTCGAGGGCTTTGCGGGTTAAACCACCGCTCGATGATGTGGCGAATTTGCCGGGCGGCAGTGCCATCGCCAAAGGGGTTTTGGGCTTGGGCCATGCGGGCATAGGCTTGTGGGTCTGTGAGCAATTCTCGGGCTGCCTTCAGGATCTTTTCGGGGTGTGTGCCTACCAGGCGGGCGGTGCCGGCAGCAATCGCTTCAGGACGTTCGGTGGTCTGCCGCAGCACCAGCACCGGTTTGCCCAGGGCAGGGGCCTCTTCTTGAATGCCGCCGGAGTCGCTGAGGATGAGGGTACAGCGCTGCATGGCGCTCACCCAGAGGGGATAGTCCAGAGGCTCAGTGAGAAAAGCCCGCTCATGGGATCCCAACAGGGCTTGCAGGGGATCCCGCACCAAGGGGTTGGGATGGAGGGGCAAAAGAAGGGCGGTATCGGGAAACTCGGCCAAAATCTGCAGCAGAGCCTTGCCGATGGCAGTTAAGGGATCCCCCCAATTTTCCCGCCGGTGCACGGTAACCAGCAGGACACGGTAGCGCTGCCAGTCCAGGCCGGGAATGGGGCAGGGGATCCCTTGGGAGGCCACCTGCAGTAGGGCGTCGATGACGGTGTTGCCGGTGCAATGGATGGATCCCACCACGTGGCTTCGCTTCAGGTTGTCAACGGCTTGGGGGGTAGGGGCAAAGTGCAGGCTGGCCAACTGAGAGATCAGGCGGCGATTGGCCTCTTCGGGGAAAGGATTGTAGAGATCATCGGTGCGCAGTCCGGCTTCCACATGCCCGACCGGGATGCGGTGGTAGAAAGCTGCCAAGGCAGCCGCAAAGGCGGTGGTGGTATCTCCCTGCACCAAAACCAGTTGAGGATGTTGCTCTTGAAAGTAGAGTTCCAGGCCCCGCAAGGTGGCTTCGGTAATGTCTGTCAAGCTTTGGCGGGGGCGCATGATCGCCAGATCCCGATCCGCTTGCAGACCGAATAGCCGCATCACCTGATCCACCATTTCCCGATGTTGTCCGGTCAAGATCAGCTCGGTGCGCAGATGGGGACTGGCACGCAGGGCTTGAATCACCGGGGCCAGCTTAATGGCTTCGGGCCGTGTGCCCAAGATCACGGCAATGAGGGGAAGGGAGGCCATAAGCTCAAGGACATCGGCGCCTGTAGAAGATGGGAAGAGCTGACCCACTCCGCGCAGCTCATTGGGGCAAGGCTACTGAAAAAACAGAGGTGGCGAAGGGTGTGGGTTGCTCAAGGTCGCAAGCCACCGGGGTGTGGACTCTGCTGAGTCAGGCTGAGGGCAATGTCGAGACGAGAGGAACCACAAGGGGGCTATTGCTGCTCACTCCGATCTTACCCTCAAGCTGCTCCGCCGATTGTTCACCGGATGAGCTGGAGAAAAAGGGTTGACGGGATCCCACTCCTGCAACTAGCCTAAAGGGGGCTGAAGAGATCCTCTTCTGGCTGTCCGGGTTGTTTCGGTTAACCTTTTTGGAGGAAAACGTTCAACAGCATGGACGCTTCCGGTAGTCGTAGCGCCAGCCACCAGTGGATGGTCTTCGAGGAGCAAGTTCTTGAAGATTGGGCTCTTACTGGTGTCCTCCTTTTCCCCGCTGACAGCTTCTGTCGTCGCTTGAGAGGATCCCGTTTCGCCAACGCGAAGGGGTGGGAGAGTTTTCCCGGCTAGCTTTTGACTTGGGTGGCTCTCTCAGTCGGCGACGAACAGATGAGCTGAGCAGAGCCTTACCTGAGCAATAGGTTTGTGCAGCCCTGTTCAGAAAAGGGGAGATCAGGAGTAATTCCGAGGGGATTCCCCTTGACTTTCCCGTTGTGGGTTTTGGGGTTTCCGCAGGCCTGGGGATCCCTTGGAGTCCCTTTTATCGGCTTGGGCGCTTGCGATCCAAGCTGGGCTTGGAGGCCTGGCGCTAGACCTACGGCTTGCTGCGCGGCCATCCAAGGGTTTCAGGGCTTCCCTGTGAGCCTCGGAGCACCGGTTGGCTGTTGACCTCCTGGTTCTCTTCATCCCGGCTGACCCCAACGTTCGGAGGTTTATCATGCGGCACAACGTTCTTCGCGATCTCCTAACCCCTGCTTCCTTGGAAGCCGCCAAGCGAGAGGCCAACCGCGCTCCCATTGCCGAGCTGGTGCAGCAGTTGATGGAGATTTCACCTCGGCAGCGGGCTTTGGCTTTCCGCTTGCTGGAAAAAGACAAAGCCATTGCAGTGTTTGAGTATCTGCGGCCCGAAGAGCAGGCCGATCTCATTCGCAGCATGGAAAGCCCAGAAGTGATCCAGCTCATAGAAGCTCTGCCACCTGATGAGCGGGTACGTCTGTTTGAGGAGTTGCCGGCCAAAGTAACCAAGCGCCTCATTGCCAACCTCAGCCCAGAAGCTCGGGAAGCAGTGAATATCTTGCTGGGTTATCCAGAGCGCAGTGCCGGTCGGCTGATGAACCTGCGCTACTTGTCGGTACGGGATACCATCACCGTCGGGGCTGCTCTGGCCAGCGTGCGGGACTCTCAACTGGGAGACGATGAGCTGGATGTGATTTTTGTGGTGGACGATCAGCGGTTCTACAAAGGTTTGGTTCGCACCGTGCGCCTCGTGAAAGCAGATCCGGATTTGCCCATTCGGGAGCTGATTGAGGGATCGGATATTTTTGCGCGGGTTACCGACCGGGATCTCCAGGCAGCTCGTTTGCTCAAGGATTCGGGCTTGCCGGCTATTCCGGTGGTGGATACGGAAGGGCGCTTGGTGGGAGATATCACCTTTGAAGATGTCATCAACTTGGTGGAAGAAGAAGCCACCGACGCCGCTCTGGCCCAAGCAGGGGTGGGCAGCTTGCTCAGCCGAGACAAGGTTTGGAGCGAGCGCCTGGTTAAAGGCGCCCGTTGGTATGCCGTCCGCCTGCGCATCACGTTTTTAATCATCACCTTGATTGGCGGCATGTTGGTGGGGGGAGTGATCGAAACCTTTGAGGAGGTGTTGCAAGCAGTAACGGCAGCGGCTATTTTCATCCCCTTGGTCATGGATATGGGCGGTAATGTCGGTACCCAATCTACGACCATCTTTGCCCGTGGCTTGGCTTGGGGCCACATCAACGTGCGGCAGTTTCTCCCCTATTTGCTGCGCGAAGCCAGCATTGGTGGCATTATCGGTGTGATCCTGGGGGCCACGGCTGGGGTGATTGCCTACTTCTGGCAGGGGGCACCCAATGGGATCCCACAATTGGGTCTAGCGGTGGGCTTGGCTCTGGCCATTGTCCTCACTTTGGGGGCTATCTTGGGCGCCATTTTGCCCTGGGTGATGTTAAAGCTGGGCTTTGACCACGCTCCGGGAGCGGATCCTTTTATCACCACCATTAAAGACTTCACCGGCCTCTGGGTGTATTTCACCCTGGTGGCTTGGCTAGTCGGGGTTGAAGTGGGGCTCTAGGGCTGCGCCGGCGCTGGATCCAGGGGGCACCTCACCGGCAAAGCGCGTTCCAGGAACGAATAATCCAGCCCTTCTTGAGAAATCAGCCTTTCAGAGTCTCGCCACAAGGCCATCGCGACGGCGGCGCAGAGCACTTTTACGAGGTGTCCTTTGACCAACGAAGGGTTACAGCAAACATTTAGGA
>NZ_JANSIA010000062.1:8992-18279 GCF_047461835.1 Synechococcus sp. R60.1
GGCCATCGCGACGGCGGCGCAGAGCACTTTTACGAGGTGTCCTTTGACCAACGAAGGGTTACAGCAAACATTTAGGAAGGGTTACAGCAAACATTTAGGAGGTGTGCCATGACCTTGAAAGTTCTATCTCCCTTGGCTGCTGCTCAATTTCGGTCACGGCTGCAGCAGTATGCCTATCGGGTGGGCATAACCTGTGCTTTAGAAACAGGTGGTAAGCTGGCCCCAGAATCCGCCTTTGCTCAACTGGAAGCCCTCTGGCAAACCTTGCAACAGGAAGCCACTGCCCTTGGGATCCCAGATGAGGATGGCTAAACTTTATCCTTTCACGAGAACCGGAGCATGACCTGGATTGACTTCACCTTGCGTTTGGCCGTTGCCTTTGTCCTGGGATCCCTCATTGGCCTGGAGCGACAGTGGCGGCAGCGCATGGCCGGCTTACGCACCAACACCTTGGTGGCCACGGGTGCAGCTTTGTTTGTCATGCTCTCGGTTCTCACCCCTGATGAAAGCAGCCCGACCCGTATTGCGGCCCAAGTGGTATCGGGGATTGGCTTTTTGGCCGGTGGCGTGATCCTCAAGGAAGGAGCCAGCGTCCGTGGCCTGAACACCGCCGCCACCATCTGGTGTGCAGCCGCGGTGGGAGCCTTTGCCGGATCGGGGTACATTCCCCAAGCTGCCATTGGGGCCGCAGCTGTGTTGATCTCCAACGTTGTGCTGCGTCCACTGGGCTACCGCATCAACCAGCAGCCTTTGAAAGGCACAGAACTGGAACTGGTCTATGAGTGTTCGTTCATCTGCAAAAGCCAAGCAGAGGCCCACATCCGCGCCTTGCTCCTGCAGGGTATAGCTCCCACCCATCTCAAACTGCGTGCCCTCTACAGCGAAGACCTGGAGGACAAGCCCGATCTGGTCAAAGTCGAAGCAGAGCTAGTCACCCAAACCCGCGATGACCAGGCCCTAGAACTTGTCGTCAGCCGCCTCAGCCTAGAGCCAGGTGTGATCACTGCCCGATGGCGGATCATCGAACAGGAATTTGGCTGATCCCGGATCCCAGCAGCTCCCAACCGGTTAGCAACGCAAACACCAGAAATAAGCCGCCCCCCACCCAATGCACGGCGCGTTCAGAGATGTGAGCTGCTAAAAAACGACCTCCCACCACCGCCAGCCCCACCATCAGTCCATGGCCAAGGGTAGCCCCTGCCCAGACGCTCAATCCCGGGTGGGTAGCCGCCAAGGAGACGGTGGCAATCTGGGTTTTATCCCCGAACTCGGCCAAGGCCGTCAAGCTAAAGGCTTCCCACACAATAGCCCAAGCACCGCCGCGGCCCGCCCCTTTTTCTTCTGCCTGCTCCACCAGCCTGAGGGCTTCTTCCTCTTCTTCTTTTTCCTGCTGGGGAGTCATCTTGTAAGCTTGCCAGAGCATTCTCAGCCCAAAAGCCGCGAAAACCCCAGCCGATAACACTCTCACGCCCAGGGGTGGCAGCAGCTTGAAAAGCACCTTCCCGGCCACCACCGCCAGCAAGGTCATCACGGCCAAAGCCAGCCACGTCCCCAAGAAAACCCAGCGGCGCGGGTGTCGCATAGCCAGAATCAGGGGGGTAAAAAAGGTTTTATCCCCAAACTCTGCTACCGTAACCAACAGCAAACTTGACGCAAAACCAGCCCACATCGTTTAGCCTCCAACCTCTCTTGTGTGTGGAATCGGTTCACACCTAGAGGTGAAGGCTGGGAAAGTCAGACGGACTCACCAAGCTCACCTCTGCGTGAACTCAGTGAAAGTCTCGTCACCAAAGCAGCCTGCCGGGCTTGCTTTGTCTCTTGCACCGGGCTGTTTTTAGCCAGTATGTCGATACAGAGGGCGGTAAGCCGCCTGACTACTCCCTTTCCGTCTGAATGGTAGCATGCTGAGCTCCCAGTGGGAGTAGTTCATTCAAGCATTCAAGAAAAGCTCTCCAATGGGATCCCCCAAGACTTGCTGTGCCTTGGCCGATATCAGTGCCGCGCATCGCTTACCAGAGGATTGTGAAGGAGCGGCAGGCTATTATGATCACGGTTGAGGAGAAAATCAGGGGAAAACCACGTGGATGCAAAGTTAGTCTTGGTGGGGGTTGCTCTTGTCCTCTCTCTGGCAAGTTTCTACTTCGGCACCCGCAACGGCTTTTACGACACCGACAAGTATCACGGCAATGGCTCTGCTCATTAGAGCCGGGCGCTGGTGATTGGTGATTTTTTCATGGATCCCTTGCCCAAAGGAGCTTCTCTCCAGAATACAGGCGACGCCGGAGAGGACTGGGTGCGGCAATATCTCTGTCAGCAGGGCTGGCAGATCCTGGCCCAGCGGTGGCGCTGCCCTTGGGGCGAGCTGGATCTGGTTGCCCACAAAGCTGATGTGCTGATTTTCGTAGAGGTGAAAACCCGTAGCCCCGGTAGCTGGGATCGAGGCGGGCTTTTGGCGGTTGGGATCCCCAAGCAGCGACGCTTGATCCGGGCTGCCCAAGCCTTCTTGAGCCAGCATCCCCACCTCTCCGAGTTGTCCTGCCGTTTTGATGTTGCGCTGATAGAACGTCGGGCCTCTGGGGAAGGGGTAAGCTATGCTTTGGTTGACTACCTGCCAGCGGCTTTTGAGATTTGTTGAAGCAAACTTATCTCACTTGTCAAGGCCATCTGCACCAGTACAATTGCCGTTTTGCCGCTATTGCCAAACGCTCAGTTTGTCTTTTTGGCTCTGCCCAACGCTGCCATCATCCAACAATTTCGGCAACTGCCAAATAAGCTCCAAAGTGCGAGATGGCATCGATGCTTCTTGAAATGCTTAACCCAAAGATTTCCGGTTTTTAACTGATTTTTAACTGTCTCTTGAGTTGCATTTCCGTTGATCAGCATCGCTGTGCCGAGCCGATCTTAACAGCTCTACGATGCAGATCTCAGACAGGATAGGCAAGATTTGCATCGAGACTGTCAGTAGAAAGAATCTTTACAGACAAAATATTGTTTATCCTGAGAAGAGGGGTTTGTGTTTTTGAGGATTGGGCCTATGTATGCGGAGCAACCCAAGGGGGGATCCTCCAGCAGCTGGAAGCGCCGTCAGTTGAAGCTGGCCAACGTCGCTGCTGGGTTTGCCTCGGCAGTACAGCCGATCTTTGCCCAAACCATCATCACCGATAGCGAAGGATTGGAAGCCAGCCCCGTCACCATTCCCACCCCAGATGGCGAGATCCCTGGCTATCGTGCCAAGCCGACCGGCTCTGGCCCTTTTCCACTGGTTTTGGTGGTGCAAGAGATCTTTGGTGTACACGAACACATTCAAGACATTTGTCGCCGCTTGGGGAAGTTGGGCTATGTGGCAGTGGCTCCCGAGCTGTTTTTCCGGCAGGGGGATGTTTCTCAGCTGCAGAGCCTTGAGGAGATTCGCGCCATCGTCTCCCAGGTGCCCGATGCTCAGGTGATGTCGGATTTGGATGCGGCGGTGGATTGGGCAATTGGCAACTCAGGTGCGGATCCAGAGCGGGTGGGCATTACTGGCTTTTGCTGGGGTGGTCGAATCACTTGGTTGTACGCGGCTCACCGACCCGGCTTGAAGGCGGGTGTTGCCTGGTACGGTCGTTTGGTGGGAGAGTCCACACTCTTAACCCCAAGGCATCCGCTGGATGTGGCAGCCAGCCTGAAGGCACCTGTGTTGGGTTTGTATGGTGGTGCAGATACCAGCATTCCCTTGGAAACGGTGGAGCAAATGAAGTCAGCTCTGGAAGCTTGCGGAGATCCATCGCAGTTGATCATCTACCCGGATGCTCCCCACGCCTTTTTTGCCGATTATCGCCCCACCTATCGCCCAGAAGCGGCTGGTGACGCTTGGGAACGGTTGCAGGCTTGGTTTCGAGAACACGGCTTGGCCCAGGGATCCCGGTCTCAATGATGGGATCTCATCTGTTTCCGTCGGCAGGACGGAGTCTTTTTTTGACTGCGCCGAAGGCAGAGCTTGGGGCAAGCTGGTATATTCCTAGCCATCTCAGGGAAACAGCATGAAAGCGCATGAGTTCTGGGCTCGTACCGACAGCCAAGGTCAACTGATTTTGCCCATGCGGGCGCAGGAGCAATTGCCCAAAAATCGAGTTGTGCGGGTGCTGGTGTTGGTGGATGAGCGGGAGCTAGCTCCGGCGGATCCTTCACAGGAGCAGTTGCCCACTGCCTCGCCAGATGAAGAGCATCTTTGGTATGGAGCTCCCACCGTTCCCTACGATGGCATTTAGCGCATGGGATCTTGGCCGGACAGCCGCCAGCGGTTTAGGCGTGAGAGGGTATCTGCATCCAAGTAGGCATCAATGCCCCGCTTGCTCGATAGCCGTTTTGGTTGGACGCGCCGGATCTGCTGCTGGGCCTGCTGCACTTCATCCCACAATTGTTCTGCCGAGACCCATTCGGCGTTGTAGCCACCGATCACCAATTGCTGGACACGATCGGAGGTAGCCACCCGTACCCGACACCCATCCCTCTGCAACTGGGCACACAGCCGTTCAATACAACTGTCGGCGGTCTCGCCATAGGAGGTATACAGGATCTCGATACCCGAAGGGGAGCGCTCTTGCCGGGCTGGAGTGGGTTGGGCGTAGGCATCGTACACCACGGTCGCCTGGTAGCCCCGGAAGGCCACATAGTTGGCCAAAGATTCCACCAAGCGCAGACGGGCCAATTCCATCAGGGAGCGACGCGCTAACTGGCTCAGGGTGGGCCAAGCTCCGATGATGTTGTAGCCATCAACCAAGAGGAAGGTGGGAGAGGAGGCTTGCATGGATGGCGGTGGATCCCTTGTCCGGGATCACACTTCTTAATCTTAATCTTTATCTTATTTTTAATCTTAGTACCCAGCCTTAAAGGTTACCCCACTACTCCGAATGCTCCGATACTTTCCCGGTTGTGAGCAGATCACGGTCTGCGCTGAATCCAATAGGTGGTGAACAGTTCGCCACTGGCCTGTTTCTGAATTTTGCCCCCCAAGGCTGCGATGCGCCGCTCCCACTCCGTTAGGGGGGTGAAAATCGGTTCGGTGCCTTTGAATAGCTCGATGAGGCCCCATTGTTCCGCCCACACCGAGTCGGGATTGACCACTTCAATAATCACAGGTGCAGCCGGTCGCAACACTCGCATCAACTCTGCCCAAACCGCGTCGAAGTACTCAATCGGGTAGTAGTACAAAAATCCGGTGGCAATGGCCAGATCAAATTGCTCCGACTCGTAGTTTTCCAAATGGTGGGCGGATCCCTGTTGCATTGACTTGAACAGCTTGGAGTTAAGCTGGGGTGCCCGCGAGCGAATAAAGCGCACAATCTCACCGCTCAGCTCATGGCCGTAAAAGTAGGCTTGCCAATCGTTCCAGGGATAGGTCAGGAAGCTTACCCCACAGCCCAAATCCAAACAGGCTTCCCGTTTTTTGGGGGCACGCAGTTGCCAAAAGGGGATCCCGAGGCGTTCTTGCAGGTGATCCCGCTGCTGGGCTTGCCAAAAAGGCAGTTGCTCCAGGTCTGGGGGAAGTTGCCAACCTGGCCGACCCAGTTGAATTTCCAGCTCCCGATTAAAGCGAGCAGCTACGGCAGCAAGGTAGGGATCCCAGCGTTCCCCAGTTTGTGGTAACTCCATCTGTTGATGGCTTTGTCGTGGATGGTTGTGGACTTAACTTGCACTTAACCTACACTACCAGGACTCTCGGCCCGTAGGCTCCCGGCTGCAGGGATCCATTTACCCAACTGTGGCTGCCGAGGATGGTGCCTGCCGGAATCTGAGCTTGGGATCCCAAACGGGTGTGGGCGCCGATGTAGCAGGGGGCGTGCAGTTGAGCGCTGGGATGGATCTCAGCCGTTTTGTGCACCCATATCCCCGGCGCCTGTTGCTGCACATTTTCTAAGGGAAAATCCGTCATTCGGCCCAGAAGAATGTCCAGTTGGCCGTGGTAGTAGCTGGCCGGCGTGCCCAGATCCCGCCAGTAGCCTGCGTGGAGATAAGCTTGCAGCCGGTGCCCTTGCCTGAGCAAATCGGGGAAGACACGCCGCTCAAAGCTGAGGGGATCCCCACTGGGGTAGTCTTTAAAAATGGCCGGATCCAAGACATAGGTGCCGGCGTTGATCGTGTCGGTGGTGAGGGTGAGGGCTTCTGCAGGGGTGGGTTTTTCCCGAAAAGATTGGATCTGGCCCTCTTCCCCAACTTCCACCAGGCCATAGGCGGTGATATCTTCCACGCGGGCGAGGGTGAGGGTGGCCATGGCCTTGCTCTGCACATGACATTGCATCAACGCCTGCAAATCCAGATCCGTGAGGATGTCGGCATTGAAAACCACCAAGGGATCCCCGGTGAAATAGGGCTGAGCCAGCACCAAAGCTCCTGCCGTATCCAAAGGCGTCTCTTCGGGAATGTAGCGGAGCTTCACCCCCAAAGCAGCGCCATCTCCCAGAGCAGCCTCAATTTGTTGGCCCAGATAACCCACGCTGAGCAAAATATCTGTCAGGCCGGCTCGGCGGCAGCGCCCGATCAGCCATTCCAAAAAGGGCACATCCAAAAGGGGCAACAAAGGCTTAGGCTGCAAAAAGGTAAAGGGCCGTAAACGAGTTCCTTTCCCACCCGCCAAGATCACCGCTTGCATAACCACCCTCAACCCCGTTCTCTTCCAAAGATATTGACATCCTCTCCGCCCAATTGCTAAGGGGGATCCATTGGGTCGAGCCAAATGTTTTCTGCTACCCAGAACGTCGATTCTCCGTTGCCCACAGAGGGATACGGATTGCCCCCCCGGGCAACACAGCACGAGTCTTGATCGCAAGTCTCAGGGGATGCCTTTCTGGAGGAGATATTTCAATCTCAATTGGGATTCATAAGCTCAATCCTGAGACAGTTGATTTGCCTTTTTTAGAGCATGTTTGGAGAATTGCGACCCGCTCGCCCCAGTCGGGAATAGCCACCCAAAGCGGCAGTGTCAGGTGATACTACCTTGCAACGGGAATTGTGACAGCCTTGGATAGCTTGGATGGATTCCAATGGGTTTGCCCTTCACCTTCATCTGAGGTTTTGCCGATGTCTGTTTCTCGACGCCGATCCCTACAAGCCCTTTGCTTGACCCTGGCCGGATGCTGGGCTCTAGGCACACACCAGGGATCCCTGCTGGCCCAAAGCAGAGACCTGTTGGCTCAAATTCAAGAGCGCGGGGTACTCCGGGTTTCCACCGACTCCAATTACCGGCCTCAGAGCTACCGCAACCCTGACGGCACTTGGGAAGGATTTGATGTGGATGTGGCGCGCGAGATCGCCAAGCGCTTGGGGGTAGAGGCTGAGTTTCTGGATATCAACTTCGATGTCATCACCGCCGGATCTTGGAATGGCCGCTGGGATGTCAATGTCGGCTCCATGACCGTAACTGCCGAGCGCCAGAAAGCTCTGCTGTTTACCATTCCCTACTACTACACCCCCGCCAGCTTCGTGGTCCACCAAGCCTCGACCTTGACAGATATCGCCGCCTTGGAAGGAAAGCGAGTTGGGGTGGGCACCGCCACCACCTACCAAGCTTACCTGGAGGGCAACCTCACCCTGGAAGGAGAGACCATCCAAGTTCCGGCCCCGCGGGTGGACATTCGCATCTACGACACCGATAGCCTGGCTCTGCAGGACTTGGCACTGGGGGATGGCACCCGCTTGGATGCAGTCTTGACGGCTTTGCCGACGGCTGAAAATGCCATTCGGGAAGGGCTGCCCCTGAAAACTCTGGGGGATCCGGTCTACTATGAAGCCTTGGCTGTGGCCTTGGATCGCTCCAGCCCTGCCCCTTCCGAGAGCTTGCAAGCCAAAATTAACGAAATCTTAGAATCCATGCATGCGGACGGCACGCTAACAGCCCTCTCGAAGCGGTATTACGGCATTGATCTGACGAAAAAAGCTGAGTGAGCAAAGACTCTATCCCACTGGAGCAGCCCATTTACCCACCGCCCCGGATTCGAAAAGGGATCCCGTTCCCGGTGGCCCAGGGGTTGTGGTTGGTTTTGTGGCTGCTGTTGTTGGTGTTCACCTTCAGCGGGGTACAGTTGGAGTTGGCCGGGATCCCCATCCGTACCTTGCGTCTCAACGGCAACTTTGTGCGCGAGTGGTGGTGGTTTATCTCGCAAGGGGTGGGCACTACTTTTCAACTGTCCTTGGTCTCCATCCTCTGCGCTACCACGTTGGCCTTTTTGTCGGCGCTGGCGGGCCTCTCCCAGATTGCCCCTCTGAGCAGCCTCTCCGCTCTCTATGTCTCGCTGATGCGGGGCACACCTCTATTCCTGCAGTTTTTGTTTATCTACCAGGCTTTGCCGCAACTGGGTCTGGTGTTCGGCTCGTTTACTTCGGCGGTGCTGGCCTTGAGCCTGAACTATGGCGCCTACATGAGCGAGATCTTCCGGGCCGGGATCCAAGCCATTCCCATTGGGCAGCGGGAAGCTGCCTATGCCCTGGGGCTTAAGCCCTGGCAAACCCTGTGGTGCATCATTTTGCCGCAAGCTTTCCGAATTGTCCTACCCGACATTGGCAACCAATTCATCGCCATGCAGAAAGACACTGCCCTGGCCAGCGCCATTGCTTTGCAGGAGTTGATGGGCCGGGCTCGACAGGCGGGTTTGCCGCGCCAACATTTTTTTGAGGCTTTGGTGGTGGCAGCGCTGTGGTACTGGCTGCTGACGTTAATCTTGTCATTTTTCCAGGGACGCTTGGAACGGTACCTGGCCCGCTAGAGGAGCCTGACTCTAATCCGGCCATTACTTTGGTGTCTGCTTGCATACGTTTGTGGTTGCCCACAAAGACCGGCTGTGCCGTTCGCGATAGCAGGGGGCTCCAAAAACAGCCAGAAAGCTGGGGGACATCATCCTGCACTGACCTGCCGCAGTGGGTGAAAGAGGATCCCTGCCACCTCAAGCGGAACGCCATTCAAGAGGCAGGGTTGGCCTTTCGAGAGAGCAAAGACCCGAAGTTTCGCAGCGTCAGAGATCAGAGCTTTGCGGGATACTGCCATTCTGTTTGGCAACGAGCAGGATGCAATCGCTGCAGCCCTGGGCAACAGTGTATGGCTTCGCCATGCAAGCCATAGCCATTCCAAACTGGATTGGGACACTCCCCAAGCGTTCCGCGCTGCTTCCGCGACCACTCCCAGGGGAAGAGGGAAGTTAGGAAGCGATGCAACTTAAAGCTGTTCGTCAGCTAGAAATTGCAGGAGCCCCGCACTGTACCCGTAGGGTCAGTGTCGGGAGGAATGCGGAAGTTATGATAGAACCATGACCCAAGTC
>NZ_JANSIA010000063.1:0-18100 GCF_047461835.1 Synechococcus sp. R60.1
CACGGGCGGTCGGAAGCAGGAACCCGCCGAGACGACTGCGCAAGGAGCCATCCATGCGTAGCGTGGTAGGAATCTCCAGCCTTCAGGCCGGGGAGGATGTCAACGCCTTCCGCATACCCGAATATCGGCTGGAAACTCAGGGGCAATCAATCGTGTTGATTAACTGGAGACATTCCCCTGGTGCTCCCACTGGATCCCTAGAACAAGGGTGTTAGCAGACCAGGGCTTGCTGCCGTTGTCGCTGTTGGCGTTCTAGAGCTTCAAACAGGGCTTGAAAGTTGGCTTCGCCAAAGCCTGTGGCTCCACCCAACCGTTGGATGACCTCGAAAAAAAACGTGGGCCGGCCAAACAGAGGCTGAGTGAAGGTTTGCAACAACAGGGGGGGGTGTCGGGAATCAGAGGCAGGCAAGGTGGTATCCAAAAGGAGCTGCTGCTCCACCAAGTCGTGCCAGGAGATGGTGGGCAACCCACCAGAAGGGAGTACTGCTCCAGAGGCCAGCTCCCTTGCCAGGTTTGTGTAGTACTCCGGTGGCACCTGCAGAAAGTTTACGCCTCCCTGTCGCAGCCGGCGCACACTGGCGAAGACATCTGAGCTGTGCAACGCCGCATGTTGCAGGCCAGGGCCATGATGGGCATCCAAAAACTCCTGGATCTGGGAAGCGGCACAGGTGGGCTCGTTGATGGCCAACTGGATCCCGGCTTCAGGATCTCCCACCACCACACTTTCTAGGCCAGAGGTGTTGGTGCGGATGCTATAGCGATACAGAGACCGCCAACCCAGCACCTGCCCATACCAATCTGCCGCTGCCTGCAGGGATCCCTGCTCCACGTTCAATACCAGGTGATCCCAGTGGGAAAACAGGTTCTCCTCAGCAGGGGCTGAATCGGGGATCCCTGAGCTGGGGATCAAAGAATGCCTGAGTCCATAAGGAGTGCGCAGGCACAGAGCAGGGCAGCCTTCGTCTTCTGCCGGGATCCACTCCACTTGGGCTCCTCGCCTCTGCAAAAGCTCTGCCAAGCCCAACAGCTCTTGCTCCTCCACCGCCAAGGCCACATCCACCACCCCAGGCGAATGTTGCTGCAAATAGCGATCCACCTCATCCCCGGCGTGAGCCGGCTGAGATAGGCGCAAGCGCAGGGATCCCTGACGCAGACAGAGGGTACTGCCGAGCTGTCCTTCCATTCGGAAGCCCCAAACTTGACAAAAGTGTTCCTGCCAACGGGGCAGATCCCAAAGATAGAAGTGCAGGTGATGGATCCCTTGGACGATTCGATTGGACTGGTTCATAGAGCAAGGCACTGCTAAGGTAAAGGCCGAGTATCCTGACGTTCTCACGGCAACAGACGACCTGGGCCGTCCTACCTCAGCATAGGCCCGCCATTTGCCGATGGAAAAGCGTAAAACAACGTTAAGAAGATATTAAAACAGCATTAAAAAATAGGATGAAAATAAGATTAAAAAATCACGCAACCGAAAATATCCTCAGAGCGCAAGGGACTAAAATTAAATCAGGCGAGGTGTATTTAGAACGCCTAAAAAAGAAACAGAAGAGTTGCTAAAAGCCCTTCGTAGGATCCCTATAAGCCTTGCAGAGATCTATTGGTTCTTTAGCTCTCTTTTAGAGCCTGCGTGGGGCAAAGGCCGGGGTGCTGCCTCGCCCTGTCGATAGATTATCAGGCGTAATAGCCGGGAGGATTGTTATGGTTGCCAGTGTGCAGCGTTCTGTAGCATCACCTACAGAATTGAAGGCGGAACCAAGGACGGGATCCAACGCAGACGGTCAAAAAGTTTTGAGCGATTTTGCGCCGGGATCCTGGCAGCGCTCCATCGACGTCAGAGACTTTATTCAGCGCAATTACACCCCCTACACCGGTGATGAAACCTTCTTAGCTGCAGCCACCGAGCGCACCCAGCGGCTGTGGGCCAAGGTCAAGGATTTGATGGCTCTGGAGCGAGAGCGAGGGATCCTAGATGCCGATACCGCTGTTCCCTCTACCATCACCAGCCACGCCCCTGGCTATATCGACCCAGAGCTGGAACAGATTGTGGGGCTGCAGACGGACAAACCTCTGAAGCGGGCCATCATGCCCTTTGGCGGCATCCGCGTGGTGGAGTCTTCCCTCAAAGCCTATGGCTACGAGTTGGATCCCCGCACCAAGGAAATTTTTACCCAGTACCGCAAAACCCACAACGACGGCGTTTTTGACGCCTATACCGAAGAGATGCGCCGCTGCCGCCGCTCCGGGATCATCACCGGCCTGCCCGATGCCTACGGTCGGGGTCGCATCATTGGGGACTACCGGCGGGTGGCCCTCTACGGGGTGGATCGGCTCATCGAAGACAAGCAGGCCCAAAAAGCCAGTCTAGACCTGGACACGATGGACGAAGAGACCATCCGCCTGCGGGAGGAGCTCTCCGAGCAGATTAAGGCCCTACAAGAGCTGAAAGAGATGGGATCCCGCTACGGGTTTGACCTGGGCCGTCCGGCAGCCAACGCCCGCGAAGCCATCCAATGGCTGTACCTGGCCTACCTGGCAGCCGTCAAGGAGCAAAACGGGGCGGCCATGTCCTTGGGGCGGGTGTCCACCTTCCTGGACATCTACATCGAGCGGGATCTGCAGGCCGGGATCCTCACCGAGGAAGAGGCCCAGGAGCTCATTGACCACTTTGTTATGAAGCTGCGCATGGTCAGGTTTTTGCGCACGCCCGAGTACAACGAGCTATTCAGCGGGGATCCCACCTGGGTTACCGAGTGCATCGGCGGCATGGGCCTGGATGGGCGGCCTTTGGTTACCAAAACCAGCTTCCGCATGCTGCATACCCTCTACAACCTGGGGCCGGCGCCCGAGCCCAACTTGACCGTGCTCTGGTCGGAGCGGCTGCCGGAAGCCTTCAAGCGCTACTGCGCCAAGGTCTCCATTGAAACCAGCTCCATCCAGTACGAAAACGACGACTTGATGCGCCCCTACTGGGGGGATGACTACGGCATCGCCTGCTGTGTGTCGGCCATGCGCATCGGCAAGCAGATGCAGTTTTTTGGAGCGCGGGTGAACTTGGCCAAGTGCCTGCTCTATGCCATCAACGGCGGTCGGGATGAGATCTCCGGCGAGCAGGTGGCTCCTGCTTTCGCCCCCATCACCGCCGATGTCCTGGACTACGACGAGGTGTGGCCGCGCATGGCGCAGATGATGGCCTGGCTGGCCAAAACCTACGTCAACACCATGAACATCATCCACTACATGCACGACAAGTACTGCTACGAGCGCCTGGAGATGGCCCTGCACGACCGGGACGTGCTGCGCACCATGGCCTTTGGGTTGGCCGGCCTGTCGGTAACAGCCGACTCCCTATCCGCCATCAAATACGCGCGGGTACGGGCCATCCGGGATGAGCGGGGCCTAGTGATGGATTACGCGGTGGAGGGCGACTTCCCCAAATACGGCAACAACGACGACCGAGTTGACTCCATTGCGGTGCAACTGGTGCAGACCTTCATGGCCGAGCTGCGCAAGCACAAGACCTACCGCAATGCCATCCCCACCCAGTCCATCCTCACCATCACCTCCAACGTGGTCTACGGCAAGAAAACCGGCAACACCCCCGACGGGCGGCGAGCGGGCGAGCCCTTTGCCCCAGGGGCCAACCCCATGCACGGCCGGGACACCAAGGGAGCGGTGGCGTCGCTGGCTTCGGTGGCCAAGCTGCCCTACGACGACGCTCTGGATGGGATCTCCAACACCTTCTCGATTGTGCCGGCGGCCCTAGGTCGCACAGCGGAGGAGCGGGTTGCCAATCTAGTGGGGCTGCTGGATGGCTACATGCGGGATGGCGGTTTCCACCTCAACGTCAATGTTCTCAACCGCGAGACCCTGCTGCATGCCATGGAGCACCCGGAGCTCTACCCACAGCTCACCATCCGGGTTTCCGGCTATGCGGTGAACTTCATCAAGCTTACCCGCGAGCAGCAACTGGATGTCATTAACCGCACGTTCCATCAACACTGCTAAAAGACCAGCCTGGGGATCCCTGAAGTCCGCCCATACCGGGGTCGATGGAAGGGATCCCCCATCGATAACCGAGGAGGCCCGATGATCATGACTGTTTGTAGCGCTGCGGATCTGGTCAGCCAGTATGCCTCAGGACGGCGCGATTTTCGGGAGATCGATTTGCAGGGGGCTGAGCTGCAGGGGATCCATTTGGCTGGCGCCGATCTCAGCTATGCCGATTTCAGTGGGGCCAACTTGGCGGGGGCTAATTTGCGGGGGTGCGATCTCAGTTTTGCCGACTTCAGCGGAGCCAACCTATTGGGAGCCGATCTGCGGGGATGTCTCCTCTTTGGCAGCGATTTTCGAGAGGCCCTCTTAGAAGGCGCCCTGCTGGATCACGCAGATGTCGATGCCTATACCCATTTTCCGAAGGATTTCGATCCCAAGGCCCACCGCCTGCACGGCATCACGGTGGATACCTCCGTGCCTAGCCCACACGACCCATCGGTCTGAGCTGGGTGGAATCCCCAAGCTGCCCTTTCGGCTTTTTATCCCCCTTTCTCCCTTCCAGCCAGGATAGCAGCGGTCTAGCTAAAAGACCCTAGGGATCTAAAAAAATCTAGTCCCAACCTAATCCAAAGAGAAATGGAAACTGTGTTCTATTTAACCTGAGTTAGCAATCTGGAAGAAAACCTCAAGATTGATTGATATTTTGCAAAAGTCATCCAGGATAAAAGTATGGATACCGTTATGAACCCCCTGACACCAATTGCTGGGCGCATTCACTCGGTGGAAACCTGTGGCACCGTCGATGGGCCAGGAATCCGCTTCGTAATTTTTACACAGGGTTGTCCACTTCGCTGTTTGTATTGCCACAACCCTGACTGTCGGGATCCGGAGGCGGGACAGCTTGTTACGGTTGAGTCTTTAATTGCCGAGATCCAACGTTACAAGAATTACTTGCGAGCGGGGGGAGTTACGGTTACCGGGGGAGAGCCTTTGCTGCAACCTGACTTCGTGGCCGAGATCTTCCGTCGCTGTCATGAGTTGGGCTTGCACACGGCTTTGGATACTTCTGGCTATGGGCAACTGGAAGCAGCCAAGCCTGTGTTGGAGCATACAGATTTGGTGTTGCTGGATATCAAGTCTTATCTGCCGGAGCTGTATCGAAAGGTCACCGGTGTTTCGCTAGAACCCACTCTTAATCTGGCCCGCTATTTAGACCAGATCCACAAGCCTACCTGGATTCGTTTTGTGCTGGTTCCCGGCTTGACGGATCCCGAGGAAAACATTAAGGGTCTGGCCGAGTTTGTGGCCACCTTATCCAACGTGGAGCGAGTGGAAGTTTTGCCCTTTCACAAGATGGGGGAATACAAATGGCAGCAATTGGGATTGCCTTACACCCTTGCCGATGTCGATCCACCCACACCCGAACAGGTGAATCACGCCTTACAAATCTTTCGGGATCAAGGACTGGTGGCTATTTGACAATTCTGCAGTTGCGGCTTGGGTCAGCATAGCCAGGTCACGCTTAGATCCGAAGTGATTCACAGTTAATCTCTGCACCGTCTCCAGATTGGCCCTGAGCTGACTGGAATCCAAGTTGATCCCCAGGCTAACTTTACGGACTCTATGTGAACTGAAGAATACCCCAAGAGGAGGGATCCCCAATGGAAGTTTGCGTCACCTACCGCGATGGTGTTCAGTTCCAAGCGGAAAGCCGAGGGCACCGCATTCTCAGCGACCAGCCTTTGGACAATCACGGTCGAGATCAGGGAATGACGCCGCCGGAATGGTTTCTGGCTTCTCTGGGCGCCTGTGTTGGTTTTTATGCCGTCAAATATCTGGAAGCTCGGCAGTTGGATCCCAGTGGACTAGAGGTGGTGGTCACGGCGGAGAAAGTTGAGCATCCGGCTCGCCTAGACAACATTCACATTCGTGTAAAAACTGGGATCCCGCTGGACGGAAGGCATCAAAAGGGGCTGGAAAAAGCAGTTGATGCCTGCATCATTCACAATACGCTCACCCATCCCCCCACCCTGACCACCGAAATCCAAGTTCCTGCTCCTGTTGGCGCCTAGATTGCCATTCGGGTTATTCGACTATTTCCAACTATCCGATTGTCAATTGTTCCTATCGTCTAAGTCTTGATGAGTTTTGGAGGGATCCACCGATGCCAGTAACCAATCTAGCCGAGCTGGAAACCTTGATCCAGCAGGTGAAGGCTGCCCAAGCTGAATATGCAACTTTCACCCAAGAACAGGTAGACCGGATTTTTCACAGAGCCGCTCTGGCTGCCAACAACGAACGGATCCCGCTGGCCAAGCTGGCGGTACAGGAAACCGGCATGGGTATTGTGGAGGACAAGGTGATCAAAAATCACTTTGCCTCGGAATACATTTACAACAAATACAAACACGAGAAAACCTGCGGGGTTATCGAGCGGGATGAGAGCTTTGGCTACGAGCGCATTGCTGAACCAGTAGGGCTTTTGGCAGGTATTGTGCCGGTAACCAACCCTACCTCGACGACAATTTTCAAGGCTCTGATCACCCTCAAAACCCGCAACGGCATTATCTTTTCCCCTCATCCCCGCGCCAAAAAATGTACTATTGCCGCAGCCAAAGTGGTTAAGGAAGCCGCCGAGGCAGCGGGTGCTCCCGTGGGGCTCATTGGCTGGATCGATGAGCCCACCATCGAGTTGTCCCAGGCTTTGATGCAGCATCCTGAGGTGAAGCTGATCTTGGCTACCGGCGGGCCTGGCATGGTTAAAGCGGCCTACTCTTCGGGCCACCCGTCTTTGGGGGTGGGAGCGGGCAATACCCCGGCAGTGATCGATGCCAGTGCCGATATTCCCATGGCTGTCAGCTCGATTTTGTTGAGCAAGACCTTCGACAACGGCATGATCTGTGCCTCAGAACAGGCAGTGGTGGTGGTGGATGCCATCTACGAGCAGGTCAAGGCCGAGTTCGGCCATCGGGGGGCCTACATTTTGGATCCGGAACAAATCGAAGCCGTGCGCCGCATCCTTCTCAAAGACGGTCGCCTCAATCCGGCCATTGTGGGCCAGTCGGTGCAGACCATCGCTGCCCTGGCCGGTATCCAGGTACCCGAAGGCACCAAACTGCTGATTGGGGAAGTGGAGAAGGTGGGGCCGGAGGAGCCCTTCTCCTACGAAAAATTGGCCCCTGTTCTGGCCCTCTACCGCGCCAACGATTTCCACAGCGCCGTAGATGTTGCTGTCCAACTGGTCAATTTCGGCGGGCGGGGACACACCTCTGTTTTGTATACAGATCCCGCCAATCGGGACGATATTGCCTACTTTGAAAATGCCCTGCAAACCGGTCGAGTCTTGATCAACACTCCCTCTTCACAAGGGGCCATTGGGGATCTCTACAACTTCAAGCTGGATCCCTCTCTGACCTTGGGCTGTGGCACTTGGGGAGGCAATTCGATCTCCGAGAATGTGGGGCCGCGCCACCTGCTCAACATTAAAACGGTAACCCAACGTCGGGAAAACATGCTCTGGTTTCGGATCCCGCCCAAGATTTACTTCAAGCCCGGATGTCTGCCTATTGCTCTGCGGGAATTGGCCGGCAAAAAACGCGCCTTTTTGGTGACCGATAAGCCGCTCTTTGAGTTGGGCATATTGCATCCCATCACCCAGGTTTTGGATGAGATTCGCGTGAGCTGGGATGTGTACCACGATGTAGAGCCGGATCCCACCCTCAGCAACGTCAATCGCGGTCTGGAGCAGTTGCGCCAGTTTCAACCGGATGTGATTATTGCGGTCGGTGGGGGATCCCCGATGGATGCGGCCAAGGTGATGTGGCTGATGTACGAGCAGCCCCAGGTGGAGTTTGAAGGCTTGGCGATGCGCTTTATGGACATCCGCAAGCGGGTTTACGAGCTGCCGCCACTGGGGCAAAAAGCTCAGCTCATCTGCATCCCCACCACTTCCGGCACGGGATCCGAGGTGACGCCCTTTGCCGTAGTGACCGATGACCGGGTGGGGATCAAATACCCCCTGGCGGACTACGCCCTCACCCCCACCATGGCCATTGTGGATCCGGATCTCACCTTAAAGATGCCCAAGAAGCTAACGGCTTACGGCGGCATCGATGCCCTCACCCATGCTCTGGAAGCCTATGTGTCGGTGATGGCCAGCGATTTTACCGATGGGCTGGCATTACAAGCCATCAAGCTGCTCATGACCTACTTGCCGCGGGCCTATGAAAAAGGTGCTGCAGATCCAGAAGCCCGAGAAAAAGTTCACTACGCCGCCACCATTGCCGGCATGGCCTTTGCCAACGCCTTTTTGGGGGTGTGCCACTCCCTGGCCCACAAGCTGGGATCCACCTTCCATCTGCCCCACGGCCTGGCCAATGCCCTGATGATTACCCACGTCATCCGCTACAACGCCACCGACGCCCCCTTTAAGCAGGCCATTTTTCCCCAATACCGCTATCCCAACGCCAAGCACCGCTACGCTGAAATTGCCGATTACCTGCAGTTGGGCGGGGCGGAGTCCTCTGACGATGAAAAGGTCATGCGCCTCATCGAGGCCATCGAAGAACTCAAGCGGAAACTGGGGATCCCGGCCACCATTCGCGAGGCCCTGGAGGAGAAAGAGCGGGAGTTTTACGACCGCCTGGAGGCGATGGCGGAGCAAGCCTTTGACGACCAATGCACTGGCGCCAACCCCCGCTATCCCCTCATTCAAGACATGAAGGAGCTGTACGTTTTGGCCTATCGGGGCTGCCGGGTGGATTCTGCCCTCTACCACCAGCCGGAACCAGTGTTGGCCTAAGGAGTAGGGTATGTGGCAACGACTGGATCCCAGTGTGGATATCTGGAGGACCCGATCCCATCCCCTGAATCCCATTTTTCTGCCCCGTTCGGTGGCGGTGGTGGGGGCCACGGAGCGGGAGGGCAGCGTGGGGCGGACGGTGTTGTGGAACCTCATTAGCCACCCCTTTGGCGGCACGGTTTACCCGGTCAATCCCAAGCGGCACCAGGTGTTGGGGATCCGGGCCTACGAGCGGCTGTCCGCTCTGCCGGAGCCGGTGGATCTGGCCATTATCGCCATTCCGGCAGCGGGGGTGCCCAAGGTGGTGCAGGAGTGCGTAGAAGCCGGGGTCAAGGGCGCCATTGTTCTTTCAGCAGGCTTCAAGGAAACGGGCCCTGCTGGCTGGGAGCTGGAGAAGCAAATTCAGCAGACTATCCAATCGCGTCAGCGGGACGGAGTCCTTGGGAAGCTGCGCTTGATTGGCCCCAACTGCCTGGGGATCCAAAACCCCCACACGGGCTTAAACGCCACCTTTGCTGCCCAGATGGCCCGGCCCGGCAATGTGGGCTTCATCAGCCAAAGTGGGGCCCTGTGCACCTCGATCCTGGACTGGAGCCTGCAGGAAAATGTGGGCTTCAGCGCCTTTATCTCTCTGGGATCGATGCTGGATGTGGGCTGGGGAGACTTAATCGACTACTTGGGCGAGGATCCCCACACCCATAGCATCGTCCTATACATGGAATCCATCGGGGATGCTCGCTCTTTTTTGTCGGCGGCCCGCGAAGTGGCCCTGAGCAAGCCCATTATTGCCATCAAGGCCGGACGCACCCAGGCGGCAGCCCAAGCAGCCGCTTCCCACACGGGCTCCCTCACCGGCAGCGACGCAGTGTTGGATGCGGCCTTCCGCCGTTGCGGCGTGCTGCGGGTGGATCACATTGAAGATCTCTTCGACCTGGCGGAGGTGCTGGCCAAACAGCCCCGTCCTCAGGGCCCTCACCTGACCATCCTCACCAATGCCGGCGGGCCAGGGGTGCTGGCCACCGATGCCCTCATCCGCGCCGGGGGATCCCTGGCCGAGCTTTCTCCCCAAACCCTGGAGCAGCTTGAGCGGATCTTGCCCCCCCACTGGAGCCACGGCAATCCCATTGACATTTTGGGGGATGCCGATCCGGAGCGCTTTGCCCAAGTTTTGGAAGTGGTGTTGCAAGATCCCGGCAGCCAGGGTTGCCTGGTCATCCTCACCCCCCAAGCCATGACGGATCCCACGGCCACTGCCGAGAAAGTGGTGGAGACCTGGCGGCGCAGTGGATCCCGGCAGCCTATCCTGGCCAGTTGGATGGGGGGAGCTGGCGTGGATGCGGGCGAGCAGATCCTCAACCAGGCCGGGATCCCCACCTACCGCTACCCAGACCAGGCGGCACGGGTGTTTAGCTACTTGTGGCGCTTTAGCGACAACCTCAAGGCCCTCTACGAAACTCCCACTTTGCCCCCTGCAAGAGCGGTCGAGCGGGATAGGGTGCACCAAATCCTCAGCCAAGCCCGGCAGCAAGGTCGCACGCTCTTAACCGAGGTCGAGTCCAAGGAGATCCTAGCCGCCTACGGGATCCCGGTGGTGCCCACACGGGTGGCAGCAAGTTCGAAAGCAGCGGTGGAAGCTGCTGAGGCCATAGGCTACCCGGTGGTGCTGAAGCTTTACTCCCACACTCTCACCCATAAGAGCGACGTAGGCGGCGTGCAGCTCAACCTGCCCGATGCTGAGGCGGTGCGCCGGGCCTTCGGGCAAATCCTCCGCAACGTCAGCGAGAAAGCGGGGCCGGAGCACTTCCAGGGGGTCACGGTGCAGCCGATGGTGGACACGGATGGCTATGAGCTGATCCTGGGGAGCAGCCAGGATCCCCAGTTTGGGCCGGTGTTGCTGTTTGGCAGTGGCGGACAACTGGTGGAGGTGTTTCAGGATCGCTCCATTGGCCTTCCCCCCCTCAACACCACCTTGGCGCGGCGCCTGATGGAAAACACCCTCATCTACAAGGCCCTCAGGGGGGTACGCGGACGCCCAGCTGTCGATCTGGAGGCCCTGGAACAGCTCTTGGTGCGCTTTAGCCAACTGGTGGCCGAGCAGCGGGAGATTAAAGAGATCGACATCAATCCGCTGCTGGCTTCCAGCGAGGGCCTGCTGGCTTTGGATGCCCGCGTCATTTTGCGAACCGAGCAGGATCCCCAGGTGCCCTTGGCCATCCGCCCCTACCCCACCCAGTACATCTGGAGCTTCCGGGACGGCATCACCATTCGCCCCATTCGCCCTGAAGACGAGCCTTTGGTGATCGATTTTCACCGCCACGTCTCCGATTACAGCGTCTATCTGCGCTACTTCCACCCGATCAAATACAGCGCCCGCATCGCCCACGAGCGCCTTACCCGCATTTGCTTTAACGATTACGACCGCGAGATTGCCTTAGTAGCAGAAAAACAGGAGCCAGAGGCCAATCGCGTCAGCGGGACGAAGTCCTTAATCCTCGGCATCAGCCGCCTCTCCAGAAAACATGGCTTTCCCCAAGAAGCAGAGTTTGCCATGCTGGTGGCGGATCCCTACCAACGGCAAGGGATTGGCACAGAGCTGTTGACCCGCCTCATTCAGGTGGCCCGCTGCGAAGGGATCCAGCGCCTCACCGGCGAGGTTCTTGGCGAAAACGAGGCCATGCGCCGCCTGTGTCAGCGGCTGGGGTTCCAGTTGCACCCTTCTCCAGAGGATCCTGGCATTCTCAAGGCCACGCTGGATCTCGCTGTCGATGCGGCGATCCCCACCCCCTGTCCTGCCTAGGGATCCTTAAATAAAAACGGTTTGCCGACCGGCTTACCGTAGAATAGGAACAAGGGCCTGCTCCTTCCGCCTACAGCAAGCGGAGCCCCTCTGTCGGAGAGAGGCTGGGGGCGAGGGCGGCCCGAGGTTTTGAGGACGGCTATGGAGGTTACAAAGACAGGCGGGATCCAGAGGCTGCTGGCGAGCGGGGGACGGTGGCTGGGGATGGGATCCCTGCTGCTCTGCCTTCTGCTTGGCCTTGGCGGCTGTGGCCGAGGGGGGGGATTGCAGGGGGAAGTCAGGATCCTCCTCGCTTCTTTTGCGGTGACGCGGGATGCCTACCGGCAGATCATCCCTGCTTTTGAGGCCGATTGGCTGGCGAAAACGGGGCAACGGGTGCGCGTAGAAAGCAGCTACGGCGGCTCAGCAACGCAATCGCGGGCGGTCATCAACGGGCTGGATGCCGATGTGGTGGCCTTGGCTCTGGCCCTGGATGTGGAGCGCCTCGTGGCTGCGGGTCTCATCCAGCCGGGATGGGAAGCCCGTACCCCCAACCAAGGGATCGTTACCCGTTCGGTGGCGGTGATTGTAACGCGGGAGGGCAACCCCCAGGGGATCCGCTCTTGGCCGGATCTGGCTCGGCCAGGCTTGCAGGTGGTTACCGCCAACCCCAAAACCTCAGGGGGGGCTCGCTGGAACTTTTTAGCCCTCTGGAGCGCTGTCCCTGAACCTCAGGCCCTGGCCTTCACCACCCAGGTCTACAAAAATGTCCGCATTTTGCCGCGGGACTCGCGGGAGGCCACCGATGTTTTTTTCCAAAAAGGGCAAGGGGATGCCCTGATTACCTACGAACATGAGGTGATCCTGGCGGGCTTGCGCGGCCAATCCCTGTCCTATGTGGTGCCCGACCCCAACATTTCCATCGACAACCCCGTAGCCGTGGTGGATGCCAATGTGGATCGCAAAGGTACCCGTGCCGTGGCCGAAGCCTTTGTGGACTACCTATTCACCCCAGAAGCGCAGCGGGCCTTTGCCGAGGTGGGCTTTCGCCCGGTGGAGCCGACGGTGGCCCAAGAGTTTGCCTGGCGGTACCCTCCTGTTGAGAAGCTGGTTACCGTCGCCGACCTGGGAGGCTGGGAGGTTGTCCAAAGCCGCTTTTTTGCCGATGGGGCCTTGTTTGACCGCATCCAAGCTCAGTTGTAGGGAGTCTCCCTTGTTTTGGATCCCCATTCAAGTTATCTTGGGAGCTATATCAACGGTTTGTTGACAGGTTTACCGTAGATTAGCCGCGGGTTTAACTTCCCTCACCCTCTCCAGAAGACTCAGCCGGCAACCATCCAGCAACTTCTCAGGCAAACCACTAGCTAGGCAGAACCTATGGGTATCACCATCGAAGGGGTATCGAAGCGTTTTGGCGAGTTTCAGGCCCTTCACCCCACCGATCTCACCATTCCTACGGGATCCCTGGTGGCCTTGTTGGGGCCGTCGGGTTCTGGCAAATCCACCCTGCTGCGCCTGATTGCCGGCCTAGAAAAGCCGGATACGGGGCGGATTTCCCTCACCGGGCGGGATGCCACCCATGCCAGCGTCCAGGAGCGCAACATTGGTTTTGTTTTTCAGCACTACGCCCTGTTCAAGCACATGACGGTGCGGCAGAACATTGCCTTTGGCTTGGAGATCCGCAAGGCTTCACGGGCCGAGATTCGGGCACGGGTGGATGAGCTGCTGGAGCTGGTGCAGCTATCGGGGTTCGGGGATCGCTACCCCTCTCAACTCTCTGGGGGGCAGCGGCAGCGGGTGGCCCTGGCCCGCGCTTTGGCGGTGGAGCCGCAGGTGTTGTTGTTGGATGAGCCCTTTGGGGCCCTGGATGCCAAAGTCCGCAAAGAGCTGCGCAAGTGGTTGCGGCGCCTGCACGATGAGGTGCATGTGACAACGGTATTTGTAACCCATGATCAAGAGGAAGCCATGGAGGTGGCGGATCAGATCGTGGTGATGAACCAGGGGCGGATCGAACAGGTGGGATCCCCGGCAGAAATCTATGACCATCCAGCTACACCCTTTGTGATGAGCTTTGTCGGCCCGGTCAACGAGCTTTCTCCCCGCTCCCAACTCTTTTGCCAGCTTCCCGAGGTGCAGGCCGGCCCGCATCAGCTTTTTTTGCGCCCCCACGATGTGCAGATTGAGGTCAACCCCGGCAGCAGTGGTGTTTCTGCCCGCGTTAAGGAGATCATCCACCTGGGCCGGGAGATTCAGGCGGAGCTGATTCTTAGCGATGGCGGATCCCTGTGGGCCCATCTCAGCCGCGAGCAATATGCCAACCAACCCCTGCAGGTGGGGCAGCAGGTCTATGTGCGCCCCAAGGTGGTGAAAGCCTTTCCCGTCAAAAAAACCGAGATGACCGCAATGCCGGTGGGAGCTTGAGAAACGTTGCTGCAAGCTTTGTCTCAACTGTCTTGGCCGTGGCGGCTGACCCTGGGCTATCTCTTCTTGATGTTGGTTCTGCCGCTGGCTGCCTTGATTGCCAAGTCCAGCAGCGTGGGCTGGGCGGAGTTTTGGCGGATCGCGACGGATCCCGTGGCCCTCTCCGCCTATGAAGTTACTTTTGTAACCGCGTTGCTGGCGGCTCTGATCAACGGCGTGATGGGCACCCTGACTGCCTGGGTGCTGGTGCGCTACGCCTTCCCCGGCAAAAAGCTTCTCGAGGGGTTGATCGATCTGCCGTTTGCTTTGCCCACCGCCGTGGCCGGCCTCACCCTGGCAACGGTTTACAGCAGCAACGGCTGGATTGGATCCCTTTTGGCCCCCTTGGGGATCCGCATCTCCTTTACCCGCTTGGGGGTGGGGGTGGCGATGCTGTTTATTTCTTTTCCCTTTGTGGTGCGGACGGTGCAGCCGGTGTTGCAGGAGCTGGAGAAAGATGTGGAAGAGGCAGCCTGGAGTTTGGGGGCTTCCCGCTTTCAGACCTTCCGGCGCGTGGTGCTGCCCCAGATTCTGCCGGCAGTGCTCACCGGGGTGGCCCTGGGGTTTTCCCGCGCCGTGGGGGAATACGGCTCTGTGGTGATCATTGCTTCCAGCATTCCCTTTCGGGATTTGATCGCGGCGGTGCTGGTGATTCAGCGGCTGGAACAACACGACTATGCCGGGGCAACGGTGATCGGAACGGTGATGTTGGGGATCTCTTTCCTGTCGCTGGTGGTAATTAACCTTCTGCAAGCCTGGGGAAGCCGCCATGAAACCTAAGGGGGTATCGGGTGTCAAGCCGGAGCCATCGACAAACCCTTGGCTGTCGGGCCTGTTGATCGGGATCGTCGGGCTTTACATCGCGCTGCTGCTCGGGATCCCGGTGGTGAACATCTTCTATCAGGCGTTTCGAGAAGGGATCCCAGCCTTTCTCCATCGCCTGACGGAGCGGGAGTTGCTCAGTGCCCTGCGGTTGACGGTGCTAACCGCCCTGGTCGTTGTGCCCCTCAATACCTTTTTCGGCCTCTGTGCCGCCTTGGCCATTGCCCACCGGCGTTTTCCGGGGCGGGCCCTGCTCCTGAGCCTGATCGACTTGCCCTTTTCCATTTCCCCGGTGGTGGCCGGCCTAATGCTGGTGCTCATCTTCGGGCGTCAGGGTTGGCTGGGATCCTGGAGGGTTATCTTTGCCTTTCCGGGCATTGTGTTGGCAACGGCTTTCATCACCCTTCCTTTTGTGGCGCGGGAAGTGTTGCCGGTGTTGGAGGAGGCAGGCACCGACCAGGAAGAAGCCGCCAAAACGCTGGGGGCAACCCCCTGGCAGATCTTTTGGAGAATCACCCTGCCCAACATCCGCTGGGGCCTTCTGTACGGCGTCATCTTGACCAATGCCCGCGCCATGGGGGAGTTCGGCGCTGTGGCTGTGGTTTCCGGCAACATCATTGGCCGCACCCAGACCTTGCCCCTGTTCGTGGAAGATGCCTACCGCAGTTATGCCACCGGCTCAGCCTATGCGGCGGCGGTGGTGCTCTCCTTGCTGGCGGTGGTAACCCTAGTGGCTAGGGAGTTCCTTGAGCGGGGATCCCATTCCCGCCGAGTCTTTTGACGGTTGGGTTGGGGCTAGGCAGGCTCGGTGAGGATCTCTGGCAGACAAACCTTAGTGCCCCCCAGGCCGCAGTAGCCGCGCGGATTCTTGGCCAGATATTGCTGGTGGTAGTCTTCGGCGTAGTAAAACTCAGGCGCGTCTAAGATCTCGGTGGTGATCTGGCCGTAGCCGTGGGCGGTCAGGGCCTGCTGATAGAGATCGCGGGTTTTTTCCGCCAGCTCCCGCTGCGCCGGAGAATACACATAGATGCCGGAGCGGTATTGGGTGCCCACATCATTGCCTTGGCGCATCCCCTGGGTAGGGTCGTGATTTTCCCAAAACACCTTCAGCAGTTGGGCATAGCTGACCTGAGCTGGGTCGTAAACCACCCGCACCACCTCGTTGTGGCCAGTCAGGCCAGTACAGACCTCTTCATAGGTGGGGTTGGGGGTAAACCCGCCAGCGTAGCCCACCGCTGTGCTGAACACCCCTGGCACCTGCCAAAACTTGCGCTCTGCCCCCCAGAAGCAGCCCATGCCGAACATGGCCAGCTCCATGCCCTCGGGAAAAGGCGGCTGCAGCGAATTGCCGTTGACAAAATGCCGATTCACGATCACCATCGGCTCGGCCCGGCCCGGCAAGGCTTCTTCCGGTTTGGGCAGGGACAGTTTCTTGCCAAGTTTGCCAAAGCCAAAGAGCACCATAGGGACAGCCCGATACATTCGTTAACAGTTACCAGCCTAGCTCAGTTGGCTCCTCATGTGTTGGAAAAATCCTTGATCGGATCAGCTCACCGATTCAAAAGCCCCCAGCCGCTTGGCCACTAGCAGATAGACGATCATGATCCCCATCGGCACAACCGTGAAGGCTGCCGCCAAGGGAATGTTGCCAGAGGTGCCCTGAAAGGCGAGAACTGCCTGCCCGATGAAATAGCTGGAATTGCCCAGAGAATAAGGCACCACAAAATCTCCTAGCGTTAAGGAAAAGGTGAAGACCGACCCGGCCAGGATCCCTGGCAAGGCGAGGGGAAGAGTAACATGGCGGAACGTTTGCCAACCCTGAGCCCCCAAATCTGCAGAGGCCTCAATTAAGCTATCGGGCACTCGCTCCAAAGCCGCCTGGATCGGCAGAATCATATAGGGCAGCCAAACATAGAGAAACACCAAGAAAATACCCAAGTTGGATACGGCCAGCGATGGCCCACCGATCCCGGGCAACTGCAAAATCTTTTCCACCCAGCCCTGTAGGCCCACATGGGTGAGTAGATAGGTAAGGATCCCTTCTTTGGCCAGGATCAACTTCCAGGCATAAACCCGAATCAAATAACTAGACCAAAGCGGTAGGAGCACCAACAAGTACAAAAAGTCCTTCCAGCGAGGAGAGGCCAGTCTGACCATGGTATAAGCCAGAGGAAAAGCCAACACAATTGCAGCTAGGGTCACTGCCAAAGCCATAGTCAAGCTGCGGACAAAGATATCCACGCTGGCAGGAGTGAGCAGCTCCCGATAGGTGGCCAAAGTCAACTTTCTCAGGATCAGGCCGGTAAAGGGATCCAGATGATAAAAACTTTGCAGCAGCAGCGCCAGCAGCGGCCCCAAGTAAAAGACCAGTAACCAAATGAGAGGTGGCCCCAACAGAATGGCAAGGATGAGCGTCGGGTGATGATAGAGGAATCCAAACAGATCGGGTTTATCGGTTATCTGAGTTGTTTTGGCCATGGCCAGGCAGGCATGAAGATCAGCTTTTCATTCCCTCTTTTTGGTGTTATTGGAATTGTAGGTCGATGATCCGATAGAATCCAATAGAGTTGGGATTGAGAAAGTGCGAATAGGCAAGAGGAATACCTGCTGGCGAGCATCCTTCGAGGGAAAACGGCAATCAGAAGATGCCGGTATCTTTGCGGGAAGTGGAGGGCCATCGTAGACAGGGATCCTTTGAACCTTTTGGGGGCATTGGGAGTCAGACAAAGCAAGGTTGAGAACAAGGGAGCGTCCTCTCGTGCAGGCGGCAAAGGATACATCCGATTGGGAGCTGATCCAGCGCTGCCTCAACGGCGACAGCCAGAGCTTTCGCCAACTCTACCGCAAATACCAGCAGTCGGTACGGAATATCCTCTATCCCTTGTGTGGAGCCGATCTTTTGGATGACCTGGTACAGGAAGTGTTTATTCGTGCCTGGAAAGGGTTGCCTCGGTTTCGCGGCTCGGCCCAGTTTTCCACTTGGCTGTATCGCATCTGCTGGAATGTGGCCTCAGATCAGCGACGGCGCTGCGCCCGGCAACACTCCCAAACCCAAAACCTGGCCCTCGGATCGGATATCGCTCACCCTGGCCCCGACCTGATGCACTTGCACTACCAACAGGCTCTACAGCAAAGCATGGCTCAGCTCAGCCCCGAACACAGAATGGTTGTAAACTACCCGACCCTGACTGCTTCGCAGTACAGGGCGGGCTTTCGGTAGCCCTGCAGTTGGCAAGCCAACCACG
>NZ_JANSIA010000064.1:0-13444 GCF_047461835.1 Synechococcus sp. R60.1
GTTCAAATGCGGGCACTGCGGTTGGGAAGGGGATGCGGATTTTAACGGTGCGAAGGTGATTGCGCTTTTGGGGGCTGTCGTAAACCAGCCTAGAGGTTCGGGCCTGTTTTGTTCTCTGGTGGAGCAGAGCAGGCTCAGGGCTACTGAAAGCCCGCTCCGTACCGCTTTAGCGGTCGGAGTCGGGTAGTTTACCTGCTGCTGGAGAGGCTGCTGGGGCCGGCCATAATGGGAAAACGCCATCCTGGCTGTGGCGGAATCCTTTGCGAGAGCTTGCCTGCATCCATGCTGGAACACGACATTGTCATCATCGGGGGAGGGCTGGCCGGTTGCCGAGCGGCTTTGGAGGTTATGCGACGGGATCCCAGCCTCGACCTGGCCTTGGTGTCCAAAACCCATCCCATTCGCAGCCACTCGGTAGCAGCCCAAGGGGGCATTGCCGCCGCCTTACAAAATGTTGATCCGCAAGATTCCTGGGAGGCTCATGCCTTCGATACCGTCAAGGGATCCGACTACCTAGCGGATCAAGATGCGGTGGAGATTCTGGCCCGGGAAGCTCCTGAAGTGATCATCGACCTAGAACACTTGGGGGTCTTGTTCTCCCGCCTGCCGGATGGCCGCATTGCCCAGCGGGCCTTTGGGGGACACAGCCACCCGCGCACCTGTTATGCCGCCGACAAAACTGGGCAAGCCATTCTACACGAGTTGGTGAGCAACCTCAAGCGCTTTGGGGTCAAACTCTACAGCGAATGGTATGTGCTGGATCTGATCCTGGAGGACAACCAAGTCCAGGGCGTGGTGATGTTGGAGCAGGCCAGCGGACGGCTGGAAGTGCTGCGGGCCAAGGCGGTTATGTTGGCTACAGGCGGCTATGGGCGCATCTACAACTCCACTTCCAACGACTTTGCTTCCACCGGCGATGGCATGGCAATGGTGGCGCGGGCCGGCCTGCCTCTGCAGGATATGGAGTTTGTGCAGTTTCATCCCACGGGCCTGTATCCGGTGGGGGTGTTGATCTCAGAGGCAGTGCGTGGAGAGGGGGCCTATCTGATCAATGGGAAGGGGGAGCGCTTCATGGCCGCCTATGCCCCCAGCCAGATGGAATTGGCCCCACGGGACATCACCTCGCGGGCGATTGTTACGGAGGTGCGGGCCGGGCGCGGTATTGACGGCAAAGATTTTGTCTACTTAGACCTGCGGCATCTGGGGGCAGAAAAGATCCACACTCGGCTGCCCTTCTGTTGGGAGGAGGCCCATCGCCACTTGGGCATCGATGCGGTTGTCGATCCCATTCCGGTGCGACCGACGGTGCACTACTGCATGGGCGGGATCCCGGTGACGGTGGAGGGGCAGGTACTGCGGGATGCCCAAACCCGTGTGGAAGGGCTGTTCGCTGCCGGTGAAACGGCCTGTGTTTCGGTGCATGGGGCTAACCGGCTGGGCAGCAACTCTCTCCTGGAGTGCGTTGTTTTCGGGCGGCGCACAGGGGCAGCCATGGTAGAAGCCGTCAGAGGTCGAGCCTTGCCGAAAGTGGACGAGGGATCCCTACTCAAACAGGCCGCCAGCCGGATTGCCGGGCTCCTGGAACGATCAGGGAAGAGCCGCATTGATCAGGTGCGGCGGCAATTTCAAGATTGCATGACCGAGCATTGCGGCGTCTACCGCACCGAATCGGTTCTCCAAGAGGGGATCCAAACATGGCAACAGATCCGCCAGCGTTACGAGCGGGATTTGCATTTGGACGATCGGGGCAAGGTGTGGAACACCGAGCTGATCGAAGCGCTGGAGCTGGACAACCTCATGACGGTGGGGGCTTTGATCCTCGCCAGCGCCCTGGAACGGCGGGAAAGCCGTGGCTCCCACGCGCGGGAAGATTACCCCCAACGGGATGATCAACGGTTTTTACAACACACCTTGGCTGCCTTTCGCGAGGGATCCCCTCAGATCAGCTATCGCCCCGTGGTGATCACCCGGTTTCCCCCTCAGGAGCGAAAATACTAACTTTCCAGAGGCCTCCCAGGCCGATTAGGATTGCTCTATCGTTCCCGTTAGCAGGATGGAGCCCCTTTCAAAATTATCCAATATCTAGAGATTCCATCTTCGCCAGCTTGAAATCTCGTCTACTGCCGGAGGGCCAGCCATGCAAGAAACCCTGGAGAAAGCAGCCGTCGCCCTGCAAGCGGAGCTGAATCTGGAGCCTTTTTGGATGCCCTTTACGGCCAATCGGCAATTTAAAGCCAACCCGCGCCTGTTGGTGGCCGCCCGAGACATGTACTACACCAGCCACGATGGCCGCCAAATCCTAGATGGGACTGCCGGGCTGTGGTGTGTGAATGCTGGCCACTGTCGTCCCCCGATTGTGGAAGCAATCCAACAGCAGGTGGCCCAACTGGACTACGCCCCAGCTTTTCAAATGGGCCATCCCAAAGCCTTTCAACTGGCAGAGCAGCTCATCCAGCTCACTCCTGCCGGACTGGATCACGTTTTTTTCACCAACTCTGGCTCTGAGGCGGTGGATACGGCCCTGAAAATGGCCATCGCCTACCACCGGATACGCGGACAGGGATCCCGGCAGCGGCTGATTGGCCGGGAACGGGGCTACCACGGCGTTGGCTTTGGGGGCATCTCGGTCGGGGGCATCTCCAACAACCGCAAGTTTTTCGGCAGCCTCATTCCCGGAGTGGATCACCTGCCCCACACCCACAACCTGGAGCAAAACGCCTTTAGCCGCGGCCTGCCCCGCTGGGGATCCCACTTGGCAGAAGACTTGGAGCGGATCGTCGCTCTCCACGATGCCAGCACGATTGCAGCGGTGATCGTAGAGCCGGTTGCCGGTTCAACGGGGGTGTTGCTGCCGCCGGTGGGCTATTTGGAAAAGCTGCGGGCCATTTGCGACAAGTACGGCATTCTGCTCATCTTCGACGAGGTGATCACCGGCTTTGGGCGTCTGGGATCCCCTTTTGCGGCCAATTACTTTGGGGTGGTGCCGGATCTGATTTGCTGTGCCAAGGGCCTCACCAATGGCACCATCCCGATGGGCGCAGTGATCGTCAAGCAAGAGATCTACAGCGCCTTCATGGAGGCTGCTGGTTCCGCTGATGACCTGCACCGTCCAGGGGACAACAGCAGGACGCTGTCCTGGAGCCCCATCGAGTTTTTCCACGGCTACACCTACTCCGGCCACCCGGTTGCCAGTGCCGCCGGCTTGGCTACCCTGAACCTGTATCGAGAAGAAGGCTTGTTCGAGCGGGCTGCCAACCTCGCTCCCCTCTGGGAGGAGGCTCTCCATTCCCTACGGGGCTTGCCTCATGTCATCGATGTGCGCAACCTCGGCTTGGTGGGGGCAATTGAATTGGAAGGGATCCCTGGCCGACCGACAGCGCGGGCTTTTGAAGCTTTTTTGCGCTGCTACGAACGTGGGGTATTGATTCGCACTACAGGTGATACCATCGCCCTTTCCCCGCCTTTGATCATCGAGGAAGCCCATATTGAACACCTGATCGCCACCCTGAAGCGAGTTCTTCAAGAGCTACCTTAGTCCTGAATCGACAAGAGAGACTGCCTGAGGGAGTTAGAAGCTTCTGGGGCTGGGCGTCGGCGAAGGACTGGGAGAGGGACTGGGTCTGGGCGAAGGGGATACCGAGGGAAAGGGATTGGGGGTGCCGGTCGGCGTTGGCGAGGGGGAGGGACTGGGCGCAGGCAACACCCGTAAAGGAGCTTTGGCCGAAGCAATTCGGCCCTGGGTATCCGCCACCATTGCCGTCACCTCATAATCCCCGGTGGGAGCAGAAGTGGGAATGGTGATGGGGATGGTGCCAATGCAGGCTCTGCTGTTGGGCTGACAGCCGACGGCAGCGGCAGTGAAATCAAAGGTGAGGGTAAGGGGGCTTTGTCGGATTTCCACCCGGAAGCTGATGCCGGCCCCCAAACCTGCAGGAGTCGTCACGGCCACCAGCACGTTGAAGGGTACCGTCTGTCGCGCGTCCGTCAGGGCCACCACGGCAATCGAAGGCGGCTCTGCTGCAAAGGAAGCAGTGGGAGAGGGGCTGGGAGTGGGGAAAGGATTCAAGAGGGGAGTGGGGGTCGGGGTAGGCAGAGGGGTGGGCGGCGGCGTAGGGACAGGACTGGGGATGAGGAAAGGAGTGGGCGTTGGAGCCACCACCGCTATTGGCGTGATGGTAACCGCAGGCTGTTCGCCGGCATCTTCTTGGCAGGCCACCAGTGACAACGACAGAAGAGCGGCTACACTGGCCCTTATTACAGAGGAGGCTGCTAACGTCCAGCTCTGACGGAACCTATGGGGCTGCTGTCTCATGGGGTTTGACTCCTCACAACACAAAGCTTTGGGATCCTGCCGGTTCTGGGAGAGCCGAGCCTTGGTGGTGTCCAACTCAAAAACTCGGCCAGGCTGCTTCTCAGCCACAGCAGCGCTTACACGCTGCTAACACTATAGATAGAGTCTTAGCTTTTTGCAAACCCCACCTGTGGACTTCCCCTTTGGGGGTGAAGCCAGATAGAGGGGAATGACCTGGGCCGAGTTAGACTGGTAAGCGTGACAGCAAGACGAGGATCCATGGCAGTAAGGGCGGGAGCAGAACCATCTTCTGGCTGTGGAGAAGCAGAGGGGCAGACTGCCGTTGGCGTTGATGCCCTGTACCCCTCAGAAAACATCAGCGGGGCGGGGTATGCCCGGGAAGAGCTGCAAGAGGCTTGCGGGGTCTTTGGCATCCTGGCTCCAGGAGAGGAGGTGGCCAAGCTGGCCTACTTTGGCCTATTTGCCTTGCAGCATCGCGGCCAAGAATCGGCAGGGATCGCCACTTTTGAGGGATCCTTTTGCCGGGTTCACAAGGCGATGGGCTTGGTCTCCCAGGTCTTCGATGAAGTGAACTTGGCCCAACTGACCGGGGATCTGGCGGTTGGTCACACCCGCTACTCCACCACTGGATCCAGCCGCGTGGCCAATGCTCAGCCGGTGATCGTGGAGACTCGCCTGGGGCCGCTGGCTCTGGCCCACAACGGCAATTTGGTCAATGCGGAAGAGCTGCGGAAGGAACTGGAGGCCGCCGACCGGCACCTAACCAGCAGCACCGACTCCGAGTGTATTGCCCACGCCATTGCCCAGGCGGTGAACCAAGGTCAAGATTGGATCGCGGCCACTTGCCAAGCTTTGCGCCGCTGTCAGGGGGCTTTTAGTCTGGTGATCGGCACGCCAGAGGGCCTGATCGGGGCACGGGATCCCTATGGGGTGCGTCCGCTGGTGTTGGGGCTTTTGAGCAGCAACCCCGCTCTGGATGAGCTGCTGCAGTCAGAGATGCTGGAGATCATCTGCAGCGACGGCACCCTCAGCCACCCCGAGGCCGAGCCGCTGCATTACGTGTTGGCTTCAGAAACCTGTGCTTTGGATATCATTGGGGCCGACCCTCTGCGGCAGGTGGAGCCGGGAGAGTTGGTGTGGATCAGCCGTCAGGGGCTGCAATCGGTGCGTTGGGCGGAGGCCACCCCCAAGTTGTGCATCTTCGAGATGATCTACTTCGCCCGCCCAGACAGTTGGATGCACGGGGAAAGCCTCTACTCCTACCGGGTGCGGCTGGGAGAACAACTGGCCAAGGAGGCTCCGGCAGAGGCCGACTGGGTGATCTCCGTTCCCGATTCCGGCACGCCGGCGGCCATTGGCTATGCTCGCCAGTCGGGGATCCCTTACACCGAAGGGCTGATCAAAAATCGCTACGTGGGCCGCACCTTTATTCAGCCCACCCAATCCATGCGGGAGCGGGGCATTCGCATGAAGCTCAACCCCCTGGAAGATGTGCTGGGGGGGAAGCGGATTGTTATTGTGGACGACTCAATTGTGCGGGGCACCACCAGCCAGAAAATCGTCAAGGCCCTGCGCCAGGCGGGGGCCACCCAAGTCCACATGCGCATTTCCAGCCCCCCGGTTACCCATCCCTGCTTCTACGGCATCGATACCGACAACCAGGATCAATTGATTGCCGCCAAGCATTCCGTAGAGGAAATCGCCGAGAAGATTGGAGTGGATTCTTTGGCCTACCTGAGCTGGGAAGGCATGCTGGCTGCCACGGGCCGGGATCCCAACTCGTTCTGCTCCGCTTGCTTTACCGGCCACTACCCCATCCCCATCCCAGAAGGGCTGAAGCGCTCCAAGCTGGCCCTGGAACTGGTGGCTACTGGCAAGAGCCGCTAGGCTGCTCAGGGATCCCCGCTAGACTGAGAAGAAGAATTGCTTGGGGCAAGCCATGACTTTTCGCCTACGCCAATTGGGGGATCCCATCCTGACGCAAGTGGCCGAGCCGGTGACGGAGTTCAAAACGCCGGCCTTGCAGGATCTTATAGAAGGTATGCTGGCTACCCTGAAAGAGGCGCAGGGGGTGGGCTTGGCTGCTCCTCAGGTGGGATCCCTGCTCCAAGTGCTGATCGTGGCCTCTCGTCCCAATCCCCGCTACCCGGAAGCGCCGCAAATGCAGCCTCTGGTGATGGTTAACCCCCGTCTGCTGGCTTGCAGTTCTGACCAGGTGCTGGGTTGGGAAGGCTGCTTGAGTGTGCCCAATTGCCGTGGTCTGGTGGCCCGCGCCCGCGAAGTGGAGGTGGAGTATTACACTCCAGAAGGCGTTCAGCAAAGGGTGGTCTGGCAGGATTTTCCGGCGCGGATCTTTCAGCACGAATACGATCACCTGATGGGTCGGGTGTTCCTGCAGCGGCAGCCTCGGCAACTGCTTACCGAAGCCCAGTACCAAGCCCAGATTTTGGGTCAGCCCGCCTGAGGGATCCCACCATGCCCTACATGGTTATCTACGACGGCCTCTGCAACCTCTGTGCCACCGGCGTTCAGCTCTTGGAGCAACTGGATCGCGGGCAACGGTTTTGCTATGCCCCCATGCAAGATGCTTCTACCCTGGCCCAATGGGGGATCCCACCGGAGCAGGTGGAGCTGGGGATGATTCTCATCGATCTGGAGCAGCCGGAGCGCCGTTGGCAGGGATCCGCCGCCGCTGAACAAATTGCTGCCCTTTTGCCGGGTGGGGAGCTGTGGCTGGCTTTTTACCGCAACTTCCCCGGCTTGAAGCTTCTAGGGGATCGAGGCTACGAACAGATCCGGGATCACCGCTACGAGTGGTTTGGCCGCCGCAACACCTTGTATTTGTCTGCCTACCCTGCTTGTGTTGCCTGCCGGGATCCCTTGGCCGAGGCTGAGGGAAAAGCTGCAGCACCAGCCGCCGGCAAGGCAGAAGCAAGCCGATAGCCAAAATGGAAGTTCCCTCTTCCTCAGCTCGCTATCTTGGATCAGGGAATTTGAAAAAGGATTGAATTCCTGTATCAAAGGTTAACCTTTCTAAGGGAATTCCCTGAACTGGTCTTGACCCTCTCTAAGCCCATAGCCAGAATAGGAACAAAGCAGCCAAAGGGGGGATGAGGCGTGCCTACAGTTACTGATAAAGATCTGGGCAATATCGATTGCAGTTTAGAGATCCTCCAGCCGGTTTTGAGAGGCAAGGATCCCAGAAGCGCAAACGGCGCCATCAAATGTTTTAGCCATTACAACGGAAAAGGCAGAGAGCTTCTCCTCCAAACCCTAAACCAACCTCTGGATTGGGAAAAGCAGTTTGCTCTCTGGACAACCCTAATGGATTCGGGTGATCCCCAACTTATCCAAATCGCGAAAGCCTATCCGGTTACCCTTCGTCCGGTGGGAGATCTGGGGGCAAAATTGGAGGCTGGCGAGCGAGATTTCCGCTGGGCGGATTTGAGAAAGGCCAACCTCAGTCAGCGAGATCTGAGTGGGGCAGACTTGAGAGGAGCAAACCTAAACCGCGCGAGACTGAGCCAGGTGAATCTCAGCCATGCCAACCTGAGCGGAGCCAATCTAACTCAAGCAGACCTCAGCGGGGCCGATCTGAACGGAGCCAACCTGAGCGGAGCCAACCTCCTGGGCACCAACCTCATCGGCGCCAGCTTGCTGGGGGCCAACCTAACGGACGCCAACTTGAGGTGGGTTGTCATTTCTCCCAAAACGCAGATGGATCCCAAGTGGCACCTGGTGTGGACAATCATCAACGGCGTTGCCCAGGGGGAAAGCCTAGCCCAAGCCGACTTGAGCGGAGCCAACTTGGAGCGGGCCGACCTGAGGGGAAGAGACCTGACGCGAGCAAATCTCAGAGGGGCGAGGCTGGCCGCGGCCAACTTGAGAGGAGCCAACCTCAGCCAAGCCAACCTCAGCGAGGCCAACTTGGAGGGGGCCGACTTGACTCAGGCCAACCTGCGGGGAGCCAAGCTGGAGCTGGCGAACCTGCGCAGAGTTCTCGTCTCTTCTGAGACACAGCTGGATCCCAAGTGGCGCTTGGTGTGGGAGCTCGTCAACGGCCGTGCTCAGGAAAAAAAACTGAACCACGTTGACTTGAGCAGGGCTATTCTAGAGCGGGCCGACCTGAGGGGAAGAGACCTGACGCGAGCAAATCTCAGAGGGGCGAGGCTGGCCGCGGCCAACTTGAGAGGAGCCAACCTCAGCCAAGCCAACCTCAGCGAGGCCAACTTGGAGGGGGCCGACTTGACTCAGGCCAACCTGCGGGGAGCCAAGCTGGAGCTGGCGAACCTGCGCAGAGTTCTCGTCTCTTCTGAGACACAGCTGGATCCCAAGTGGCGCTTGGTGTGGGAGCTCGTCAACGGCCGTGCTCAGGCAAGAAACCTGATCTATGCCGACCTGAGCAGGGCCAATTTGAGCCAGGCTGACTTGAGCGGAGTCAAGCTTACAGGGGCGAGCTTGGTGGAGGCTGACCTGAGAGGAACTAACCTCAGCGGGGCAAATTTGAGGTGGGCAGAGTTGGGCAAAGCCAATCTGAGTCAGGCGGACTTGAGAGGCGCCAACCTCAGCCAGACCAATCTGAATAAGGCAAACCTGGAGGGAACCAACCTCTGTGGAGCCAGCCTGATCAAGGCTGAACTGGTCAGGGCCAAACTGGTGGGGGCCAAATTGGTCGGCGCCAAGCTCATTGGAGCCAACTTGAGCAAGGCCAGCTTAGTTGGCACCGACCTGAGGGAGGCTAACCTCATCGGCACCAACCTCAGCGAGGCCAAGCTGGGCAGGTCGGGTTTGAACTTGCTTGATGTCAATGCTCCCAGCCCTCTGCGCTACCTGAGCCAAACGGACTTGAGCGGGGCAGATCTGAGGAAAGCCAACCTGAGCCGGGCAGACCTTAGCCAAGTCAAGCTCATCGGAGCTAACCTAAGCCGAGCTTCCCTAAGCAGAGCCGATCTCAGCGGGGCTGACCTGAGCGCAGCTAGCCTCAACAAGGCCAAGCTAGGAGAAGCCAACCTAACCCAGACCAAGCTGGGCAGAGCCAAGTTACGTAACGCTTACCTCAGCGGTGCCGACCTCAGCGGGGCCAACCTGAGGGGGGCAGATCTGAAATTGGCCAACCTGCGACGCTCTATTCTTTCTCCAGAAACTCAGCTCGATGCCAAGTGGCATCTTGTGTGGGAACTGGTCAATGGTCGGCCCGACAACAGAAACCTGGAGGGAGCCGACTTAAGCGGAGCTAACTTGAACTGGATCGACTTGGGCGGAGTCAAGCTGGTCGGCGCCAATTTAAGCGGGGCCAACCTTATTGGAGCCAATCTCAGCGGGGCCGATCTCAGTTGGGCTGACCTGAGCTATGCCAACTTGGAAGGCTCCAACCTGGATCATGCCACTGTAGAAGGCGCAAACCTCAAAGGCGCAAGACTTGATTTCAAGTGGAAATGGATCTGGCTGTCCCTCTGGCTTAAAGGTTTGGCGAGCATCTGGTTTGACCACCGCGATGTCCCTCGCCTGCTTCCTCCTGCTACCTCGGATCCCCACCGGCATCCTCTAGCCAAGGGAAACTAATGGTTGGCTCCCTCAATTTCTTTGGTTAGGGCCACGCGGCTTTGTGCCCTAGCAAAACTTTTCAAGCCAAGAGGACTGCTCTAGGATAAAGCATGTTCTTCTGAGGAGAATCCCCACAGTGTCGCACTTCACCAGCATCAAGGTTCAGTTCAAAAATAAAGAGATCCTGAAAGGCGCTTTGGTTGCCCAAGGTCACGAGGTCTTGGAAAACACTTATGTCCGGGGGTATGGAGGGAACCGTGTCCAGGCAGATCTGGTGGTTAGGCGCAGCAACGGCTACGACATTGGCTTTCGCCAACGGGGGGACAGCCTGGAGATGATTGCCGACTTTTGGGGAACGGGAGTCAGCGCTGAGGCTTTCTTAGCGCCAATCCGCCAAGCCTATACCCGCGAGCAGCTTCTTGCGACGGCCGCGGAGAAGGGATTTACGGTAGAGTCGGAATCTGTGGATGAAAAAGGGCAGATCAGGATTGTGTTGGGGCGCTGGGCTTGAGGAGGCATTATGGCGGAATATCAACAGGTTGAATACATCATCGACAAAGATGGCAACGTGATTGAGCGCGTGCTCAATGTCAAAGGCAAGGGCTGCCTTGAACTAACTGAGGAAATAGAAAGGGCATTGGGCACAGTTCAAAAAAGGGAACTGTTGCCTGAATATGACCAGGTACCAGTCATAGAAGAAGATGTCCAGCGTCAGGTGGAGCGTCTATGAATGCCCCAAACCCCTTTCTTGATCCCCTGTCTGGTTTAACCAAAGGGATCCAAAAGACTCTGGCTAGGATTCCATTTTGGAGTCGTAACTCTGAAATGAAAAGTCATGATGCCCTGCTGCGCAATCTCATGCAGGCTGCCGGTATCTCAACCTGGCGAGAGCTTCGACAAAAGGCCAAACTGAGTCGAGGAGCCCTAAATGCCCTGAGAACTGGACAGGCCGAAAAGCTGAAGTTAGCCGATCTCAATCGAGCGGCCAGCATTTTGCAAGTACCCTTGCCGAACCTTATTCAGGATTTTAGCGGAATTGAGCTAGCATCGGAGTCTGTAGAAACGGCTCAGGAATTGCAGCGACTGCACAAACAGCTAGAACAGCAGGAAGGGCAATTGCGCCATCAAATCCGCGCCGAACTGGTGGAAAAGCTCAAGCCTCTTTTGGTGCAATATCCTACCCTGCAGCAGGTTGTGCAGAGGCGACCGGATTACCCCGCGCAGCAAGTCTTGGCTTTGCTGACCTGTCTGGGCAACTTGTTGGAAGACTGGCAGTTGGAAACCATTGGCCAGGTGTGGCAACAGGTGGCCTATGACCCAGAAAGCCACCAGCCCGATGAAGAGGATATCCAGGCGGGAGAGCCGGTCTACGTTCGCTTTGTGGGCTATCGACTTAGGGATCAAGTTTTAGTTCGAGCCAAAGTCAGTCGCACTCTACCTTCCTTGGCAGCATGACGACGTTGGCTATTGATTTTGGCACTTCCAATACGGTGGTCTGTGCCTACCAAAACCAAAAACCCCTTGCAATCGATATACCAGGGATCACCCACCGCTACGACGGCAGCCCCCCTCTAATTCCCTCGGTTCTCTTTGTCGGCCAAAATCAGCAATTTTTGATTGGGGCACCTGCCCAGGCCAAACGGGATCCCAAGCGCCTATTCAAAGGCTTTAAGCGGGATCTCTCTCAACAATTCCAGCCGGCTCCAACCTATGTGGATGGACAGGCCTACACAGCCCAAGAGGCCACGCGGATCTTTCTGCAGCAGCTTCTTGCCAAACTCCAGGCAGAGGGCTGGCAGCCCGATAAGGTGATCTTGACCGTGCCGGTGGGAGCCTACGAGGGCTATTTGCACAACCTGCAAGAGGTGTTTGGCTCCCTAGGGATCCAACAGGTCGTGTTCCTCGACGAGTCCACCGCGGCTGCTTTGGGCTACGGGATCCAGGAGCCGGGATCCCTGATTTTGGTGATCGATTTGGGGGGCGGAACTCTCGACCTCTCTTTGGTCAAAATCTTGAAGCCAGAGCAGGGCACTGCTTACCGAGCTGAGGTCATTGCCAAAACTGACCGGGCCTATGGCTGTGGCGGCGTCGATATCGATATCTGGATTGCCGAATGGGTGCTGGAGCAGTTGGGCCGCAAGCGACAGCAGGTCCCGGCCAGCAGCTTCCAGGTTCTGTGCGAGGTTGCCGAGCGGCTCAAGATCCGCCTCTCCAGCCATTCTCAGGCCAGCGAGGCCTGGCTGGATGAAGACTCCTTTGAGACCCACACTTTAACGCTTCAGCGCGAGCAACTCCAGGAGCTGTTGGAAGAGCGCGGCCTGCTGACGCGGCTGAGAGAAGCCATCGATGAGGTCATCGAGAAAGCCCACAATAAAGGGATCTCTAAACGAGATATCCACCAGGTGGTGTTGGTGGGTGGCACCAGCCTCATCCCAGGAGTGCAGCATCAGGTCATTAGCCTCTTTGGCCGCGACAAGGTCAAGTACCACAAGCCGTTTGAGGCAGTGGCCCACGGCGCTCTGGCCTTCACCCAGTTTGCCCGCCTTCAAGATCATCTCCGCCATACCTATGCCCTGCGGCTCTGGAATCCCTATTTGCAGGCGCCCGACTTTTTCCCTCTCTTTAAGAGCGGCACGGCTTATCCTGCCACGGTGGAACTGCCTCCCTTGCAGGCCAACGCCAATGGGCAAAGCCACATCAACCTGGTGGTTGGTGAGATGGCCGAGGAAGGGGCAACTGAGGTTGTTTACGATCCCGACGGTCGGATGCAGATCCGCAACAGCACCGCAGCTTCTAGCTTTCGTCCCCTTGGGATCCACAACCAGCTTTCCATTCCCCTCAAGCCGCTAGGGCGGGTGGGAGTGGATCGTTTGCAGGTCACCTTTGCCGTCGATGCCGGGCGAACTTTGCGGGTAACGGTAGTAGATTTGCAAACTCAAAAGACCCTTATGCAGCAGCAGGTGGTTGGAAGGTTAACTTGAGGTTAGGGATGGAGGTTAGGGATGGCGGAAAACTTTGATCCTGTTCTGGGTGGACAGCAACCAGCCGGATCCGATCCGGTCATGGGAGGCTTGGTGGGCATTGAGCAAGCCCTGGGCAGTCCGAATCCCAAGGTGAGAATCCAAGCAATCAAGGGTGCTCTGAGGTACGGATCCAGAGGGGCCGAGCTTGTTATCCAAGCCCTGCGAAATGATCCCAACTGGGAAGTGCAGTTTGCGGCTTGGGAGACGCTGCTGGAATCGAAGGATCCGCAGCAGGTGCAGGTGGCAAAGTCCCATCGACTTCCCCTCCGACAGGTTGGAGATGTCCGAGCAAGGTATAAAGCGGGAGAGCGGGATTTCCGCTGGGCCGACCTGAGCAGGGCTGACCTGATTGAGGCCAACCTGAGCCAGGCCAACCTGAGCCAGGCCAACCTGAGTGGGGCCAACCTGAGCAAGGCCAACCTGAGCGGGGCCGACCTGAGCGAGGCCAACCTGAGCCAGGCCAACCTGAGCCAGGCCAGCCTGAGCGGGGCCAACCTGAGCTGGGCCGACCTGAGTGGGGCCAACCTGAGCGGGGCTAACTTGAGGAAGTCGGTTATTTCTGAAG
>NZ_JANSIA010000064.1:13544-17665 GCF_047461835.1 Synechococcus sp. R60.1
CTGGGCTGACCTGAGTAGGGTTGACCTGAGCGACGCTAATTTGAGCAGGGTCAACCTGAGCTGGGCCAACCTGAGCGGGGCCGACCTGAGCGGGGCCGACCTGAGCGAGGCCAACCTGAGCTGGGCCGACCTGAGGGGAGCAAAGCTGGGTGGCACGAACCTAAAGGGGGCAAACCTATGGGGCGCAAAACACTGCTAAGTCCCGGCTAGGATCAATTCGCCGACTTGAAAGGGGCCATCCTCCCCGACGGAGCCATCCATCCCTAGCCTGATCCCTTGGCTACACTACCTACAGCCGCTCTCAGTGGATCCATGAGTCCCTCAGATCTCGCCTTTGCCAGCAATCACCAAGACATCCTCACACTGCTGGACTTAGTGGTTCGCGCCCGCTACCCTTTGATCTACCTGGTTACTCCCGAAGAAGCCCCGGCAGAGGAGCTCCTGCAAGTTCTAGCCGATTCCCTCAAGCCCAAGCGCAAACTCCTAATCTGGGATATCGTCTCCGGCTGGTCAGATAACGGCCAAAACAAAGGCCAATTGATGCCTGCTCTGGGCCGCATCGGCGCCATCAAAGAGGACGAGGCGGTTATTTGTGTTCTCAAAGACCTAAACCCCACCCTGAGAAATCCGGAACGCTCGGACAATTACCCCGTCATCCGCTACCTGAAAACCCTGGCCAGAGAGAGCCGCCACAGCCGCAAGTCCATCATCCTCTTGGGCCAAGAAGCCGTTGTCCCTGCCGAGCTGCGCGAGGAAATTGTGGTCTATGATTTTCCCCTGCCCAGCATCGCCGAAATTGAGCGGATCATTACCCGCGCGATCCCTGCCCGTCAACTGGAGCTAAGCGGCCCGGCGCGGGAACAACTGGTTCGAGCCTGCCAAGGACTGACCCGGCAGCGCATTGAGCGGATCCTGGCCCGCGCCCTAGCCGCCAAGGGCAAGGTCAGCGAGGGCGATATTGACCTTGTTCTGGAAGAGAAAAAACAATACATCCGCCAGACGGAAATCCTGGAGTTTTACAACCCCTCCGAGACCTTGCAAAATGTCGGCGGCCTGGAAAACCTCAAAGCCTGGATTCGGCAGCGCCGCAACAGTTTTAGTGCCCAGGCCCGTGCCTATGGCTTGCCCAGTCCTAAGGGCATTTTGCTGGCCGGGATCCAGGGCACCGGCAAGTCTCTATGTGCCAAAACCATAGCCCGCGAGTGGCGCATGCCCTTGCTCAGGCTGGATGTGGGGCGACTCTTCGGCGGGATCGTCGGCGAAAGCGAAAGCCGCGTGCGCCAGATGATCCAAATTGCCGAAGCCATGGCCCCTTGTGTGTTGTGGATTGATGAGTTGGATAAAGCCTTTGGCGGCGTCAACAGCGAGTTTTCAGGGGATTCGGGCACCAGCAAGCGGGTCTTCGGCAACCTGATCACCTGGATGCAGGAAAAAACCAAACCCGTTTTTATTGTTGCCACCGCCAACAATGTCCGCATCTTGCCGGCCGAGCTGCTGCGCAAAGGCCGGTTTGACGAAATTTTCTTCGTCAATTTGCCCAACCAACGGGAGCGGGAAGAGATTTTTCGAGTCCATGTCCAACGGCTACGGTCCAACCGAGTACGAGACTTCTCCTATACTGAGCTGGCCATGGCTGCAGAAGATTTCAGCGGGGCGGAAATTGAACAGACCATTTACGATGCCATGCACATGGCCTTTAATCAGGATCCACCCCGCGAGTTCACCCAAGAAGATATCCTGACCGCCACCCGCCAAACGGTTCCTCTAGCCGCCATCGCTCGTGACCAAATTCAAAGCTTGAAAGAATGGGCTGCCGAGTCAGGAGCACGTACCGCTTCCCAAGATCAAAAGTTGATTCAGGAGCTACGGACCATCGTCCAGAAGAGAGGGTTAGGCTACATTGAAGTTGATAGCCCCCCATCCTTTTCCTCTCCACCTCCTGCCTAAGCTGTTTTGGTCGGCTCGTTCCGAGTTGTGGCAGCTCCGTGGAAGTAGGCTTGCAAGCATTTTTTCCTGCAAGACGCGGAAAAACTCCGGTTGCCGCTCCGCTTGAATTTGCTGCCTGTGGATTAGCCCCCTTAAATCCGTCCGGGGAAGCCGCCGATTGATCTGAGCTGCTCAGGTGGCCCCTTGTTGGATTAACTTCCGGCAGCTCCCAGGCAGGGCACCGGGATCGGATCCCGCACGTCAGCGTGCAGGACCGATGGTTTTGCACTTTTCGTATCCTTGACTACAGATTTTTTGGTAGGATTGATCGTGTAGAGGTACTGGTATGTAGAGCAGCCTTATGAGTGCAATCGCTGAAATGAGGGGGACAAGTCTCCTGGCCCGCCATCGCCAAAACATAGCAGCCTCCCTGGCCCGTCGTTTGGAAGCAGCTAGGGCGGCCAACAACACCCGCTTGATGGAGCTGCTGAAACAAGAAGAGCGGCAGCTGGCAGCCGAGTACGGCGGCAGGGATCCCTTCTCTTCAGCGCTCTTCAGAGGACTGCGCCACCTTTGGCAGAGCCTGAAGGCAGTCTTGGCGGCCTGCGATGAACTGCAGGTGCGGCAGTGGGTAGATGGCAGCGGCATGGTCTGGTGGTCTGTCCAAGACCCAATCACGGGAGAGCGCCTGTGTACCCATTCCGAGGGGGAGCTCATGGAGTGGATCGAGAAGCACCAGCGAGAGGATTAGTCTTCGCGGCTAGGACTTGCCTGAGCACCAATAGCCAGTGTTTCCCCTGGCGCTTCGTGCGTGTCCCAGTCTTTCCAGCTTGGGGAGGAAGGGAACAAAAAGTTTCACGGCTAGGCCGGGGCAATGGCCACCTGAGAATCCAAATTGATAGGATTACGAAGACTCATCATCTGCTTTAGGGGCCCTGGGATGGTTTGGCAACTGTTGACGTGGCCGGCCCAAAGTTTGCTTTGGCTAGCAGAGCAGATCCAAGAACGCGCCGAAGCACAGCTGGATAGCAAAGAAAACCTGCAAAAAGAACTTACGGCCCTGCAAATTCAGCTAGATTTGGGAGAAATTGACGAGGAAACCTACGCCCGCCGAGAAGAGGAGATTTTATTGGCTCTGGAAGCCTTAACCCAGGCAGAACGAGAAGCCGAAGCATAGAGTTCTGCCGGTGGGCCTGGAAGGGATCCCTCAGCATTGCAGGGGGGCAGAACATGGGAGAATGAGCTTCTGTACACCCCCGTCTTTCCTACCCTGGGCTGTTTTCAATGACTGAATCCCATGAAACCTTGGTGCTCCGCGACGAGCAAAACCAGCCTCTCAAGTGCGAGATCCTGCGGCAGGTGGTCATCGACGAGCAGACCTATGCTCTGGTGACTCCCGTTGATGCTGTGATCAAAGTGCTGGTTTGGGAAGGGGAAGAAGAACCCAGCCAAGCGGTGAACGGCGATGCCAACATGGAAGGGATCCTGGACGAGCCGGATCCCGAAGAGCTACAGGCTACCCTGCCCACCATCCAGGCTGTCTTGGGGGAGTTGAACCTCACCTTGCAGCAAAATGGCTTCGACATCCTCACGGTTCAGGGGGAATTGCCCCCAGTCGAAGAGGAAGATGTGTTCGAGCTGGGCGAGAGCGAGGAAGATGCCCAGGAGTTTCAACTGCTAGCTACCTTTTTCTACCAAGAGAAGAAATACGGCATCTTTACCCCCCTCGATCCCGTTTTGCTCTACGCCGCTCTGCCTGACGAAGGGGATCCCTACCTGCTCACCCCCGATGAGCCGCCAGAGCTTTTTGATCAGCTCTATGCCCTGCTGCTGGATCTCGATGAGGAATGGGAAGACGGAGATGACGAAGAAGATGAAGACGAAGATTAGGCGGTCAACCCCTTCTGTTCTGCCGAGTTGGATACTCCTGCCCAGCCAGTCGCCTCGGCGGTGCGGAGCACCATAGGGATAGAGGTGGTGAAACTACCCGGTAAAACTTGCCCAGAGTTTTTCACCAGCCACTCCAGACCCGTCTCAACATCTGTCGGGGGCGTCGGATCTGCGGGCCAAGGGTCAGAATAAGCCAGCCTCAGACCAGCCGCCTGAGCATTGCGTAGCGAAGGAGCATGACTCTAGTCAATAATAAGCTCAACTATACTGAAAATAATGTATAATATGTTCAGTACGGATTACTA
>NZ_JANSIA010000065.1:0-17453 GCF_047461835.1 Synechococcus sp. R60.1
ATGGCCAGCAGCAGTAACAGCGCTCCCTCCCGCGAGAACCCCAGCTTTCCCACCGCCAGCGCCACCACATCCACTGCTAGCCCCAGCCAGAGGAAGGGCAATAGCAGTAGAAGCATTAAAAACAACAACAGTGAGACTGGCAGGTAGAACATGGCGGAGATTCCCTTTCCCCTATCCTATCAGGGCCCAAGCTGACTTCCCCAACCTTGGCCAGAAAAAAAGATCCCCACCTTTCACAAGTAAGCCTCAAGTAGGCTCTGTTAGACCGAAGATTTTATTGCGAATATTTTGAGCAATCTCGTAACCAGCACGCTGATCGCTGGGAGTCTTAGCTAGGGAAATTTGATAGCGGTTATCCCCGTGAAATCTAATCACAACATAATTTTTCTCTGAAACAACCTCAAAACCAAGCTTATGCAACTCTGCTTCATAACTATTATCGCACCATTTGCGGTAGTCTCTGAACAAATGATTTATATCTTCCCTAAGCCTTTGACGATAACTCTTACCTTCGTTTGCATGGTTATTCTGAATTAGGTCTTGGAGTATATGCTGGACTCTACTTCCCTTATGCACCTGATCGGCTGCTCTACTCAAGATCTCTAAGATAAAACTCTTGGCTTCTTCTCGATAAAAATCCCTTTCGCTTCTTGCTAAGACTATAGTATTAGTGTCGGCTTGCGCGAGATCCTCAATTCTCCGCCGAAGCTGTGCCCGCAGATGATCCAGTTCCGCTTGCTGACCTTGTAGCTGCTGCTCTTGTTTCTGAACTTGCTCAGACAAGTTCATGGCATTCTGCCGCCATTCTTGCCGCTCAGTTTCGAGCTGTTCTAGGAGCTTCTGATACTCTGCTAGATCAGCCTCAAGTCTCTGGAGCTTCTCTTCCCGCTGTTGGAGCTGGGTTCGGAGCTCATTCAGTTGATTTTCATAGCTGCGTAGCTGCTGATCCTTTTCTTCTATTTGCTGAGAGAGATCCTCAATTCTCTGCCCCTGAAGCCCATCTAAGCGGTGTTGCTGGGCCAGCTGCGAGATCTGACTTTGTAGCTCTGCGATCCTGCCCTGGGCGCTTTGCAGTTGCTGCTCCTTGACCCGGAACTGCTCCAACAGGTTGTGACGCTCAGCTTCTAGCTCCTCCAGCTGGCGTTCCTTTTCCCTGACTTCCCCAGAAAGAGCTTGAATCTGACTCCGAAGCTCTTCACTCAGTTGGCTCTGCTCATCCAGACGTGCTCTCAAAGCCTGGACTTCTTCATTCATTTGCTGAAGCCGCGCCTGCAGCCGGTCCAGTTCCGCTTGATTGTCCTGTAGCTGCTGCTCCTTTTGCTGGACTTGCCCAGACAAGTCCATGGCAACCTGCTGCCATCTTTGCTGCTCAGCAACTAATCTTTGGATCTCTTCTTCTGTCTCTTCTTCTTTCTCGGCAGAGCGCTTCTGTAATTCTGAAACCTCATCTGTGAGCTGCTGAAGTTGCTCTTGCCGCTGTTGAAGCTGGGCTCGAAGCTCATCCAGTTGATTTTCATAGCTACGTAGCTGCTGTTCCTTTTCTTCTATTTGCCGGGAGAGCTCCTCAATCCGGCTTCTCAAAGCTCGAGCTCGCTTGCCGTGACGTTGGGCAACTTCCGCGGCTACCACGCTCCCAGTTCCAGCGACTAGACCCACTCCCCCGGCCTTACTGAGTCGATCCAGGGGCGCGGCAGCTATACCAGCAGCGGCGAGGGCAGTAACGAGGTGAACATAGAAGGGCTTGCGTAAGTCCATTGAGAACCCCAGCTAGGCAGGAAGCTAGAGCTCAAGATATAAAGAACTCCACTTCCAGAAGAGGCGCTCTGAAGAATTGTTAAATTACGAAAAATTACGAAAAAGAGGCCCGCTGCTGCCTCTCCCCGAGGACTTGCAAGCCGTGATGCTCGTGTGCTGAATTAGCCTGTTTATTGAACAAGTTATGGGATCCCGGCCACGCCGGTTTGGCGGGCAGCCTGGATTACCGCAGCGGCCACCTGAGGAACCACCCGCCCGTCGAAGACCGAGGGGATGATCCACTGGGGATCCAACTCTTCGGCAGGGATCAAGGCAGCAATGGCTTGAGCGGCAGCCAGGCACATCTCGGTGTTGATCTGCTTGGCGCGGCAGTCGAGGGCGCCGCGAAACACGCCCGGAAAGGCCAGCACGTTGTTGATTTGGTTGGGGTAGTCGCTGCGGCCCGTGGCCATCACTGCCACCCGATTGCCCACCAGCTCCGGCTGGATCTCGGGCACCGGGTTGGCCAGGGCAAAGACGATGGGATCCGGTGCCATTTTTTCTACCATCTCCACTGTCAGGGCATTGGCCACGCTCACCCCAATAAACACATCCGCTCCCACCAAGGCTTCCGCCAGGGATCCCTTCTCCTCGACGGCAATGGCCGCCTTCTCGGGGGTGAGATCGGAACGGGAGCGGCTGAGGATCCCTTGGCGGTCGCAGACCAGGATGTGGGCTGCCCCGGCCCGCCGCAGCAGTTGCGTCACGGCAATGCCGGCTGCCCCGGCCCCGTTGAGGACAATGCGCACCTCGTCTAGGCTCTTTTTCACCACTTTCAGGGCATTCAGCAGCGCCGCCAGCACCACAATGGCGGTGCCGTGCTGATCGTCGTGAAACACCGGCAGGTTGAGGCGGGCCTTGAGCTGAGACTCAATGGCAAAGCAGCGAGGGGCGCTGATGTCTTCCAGGTTAAAGCCGCCAAATCCCGGCGCCAGGCGCACCACCGTCTCTACAATTTCCCCCACCTCCTGAGTGGCCAGGCACAGAGGAAAGGCATCGATATCGGCAAAGCGCTTGAACAGCGCCGCCTTCCCCTCCATCACCGGCAAAGCTGCCTCCGGGCCGACATTCCCCAAGCCCAGCACCGCACTGCCATCGGTTACAATGCCTACACTGTTGCCCTTGATGGTGTACTCATAGACCGCGGCGGGGTTGGCAGCAATTTCTAGGGAAACCCGCCCCACCCCCGGCGTGTAGGCCATGGCCAGATCGGCGGCGCTCTCCAGGGGGCTTTTGGCCACCACCTGCAGCTTTCCCCCGCGGTGCAGCTCAAAGGTGCGGTCCACCACCCGCTCCACCTTCACATTGGCCAAGGAGGCAACGGCGGTGTAAATTTGCTGAGCATGCTCGCTGCTGACGGCATCTACACAGATTTCTCGCACCGTTTCTGCTGCCGATTGGTGGATGAGATCGATCTGGCTGAGGCTGCCTCCCACTTCCGCAATGGCCTGGGTGACGCGGGCTAGGGCTCCCGGCTGGTTGAGCAGGCGAATGCGCAGGGCAATGCTATAGCTAGAGCTGGGGGTAAGTTTTGTCATAGCTCCCTATGGTAGACGAAAAATCCGCTTCCGACTTGCACACCCTGGCCAACTGGCTGGAGGGCTACTACAGCAACCGCACCCAGGCGATGGCAGAGCCGGTGTGGTTTGTGCCGGTCAGCCTTTGGTACGTGCGCCTTCCCCACCTGTTCTCGGAGGGGATCGGCTTTTTTACCGAGCAATTTAACCAGCACACGCCGGGCCAGTTTTATCGCAGCCGGGTGCTCCAGGTATTGGGGGATCCCTTGCGGATCGAGAACTACAAATTGCGGGATCAAGCAGCTTGGGCAGGTGCCTCTCAGGATCCGCAGCGCTTGGCGCAGCTCTCCTTGGCCGACCTGGAGCATTTGCCCGGTTGTCGCATTTTGGTGGAAAAGCGCCCAGACTGCTACCACGGCGAAATGCTGCCAGGTGGAGAATGTCGTCTGAACCCCGGGGATAGCACCTATATCCACATCGAGTTCGACCTCACCCCCAGCGAATTCATCACCTGGGATCGGGGCTTTGACGCCGCCACTGGCCAACAAACCTGGGGATCCCGCGCCGGACCCTACCGTTACCAAAAAGGGATCCCACCGGCCTCTTCCCCTCGCCCTTGGGGAGAGAGGGACAGGGGATGAGGGCCAGAAAACAGTCAGGGGAACAAAAAAGGCAACAGATCTCGAAATCCTTTGCGCAGCCTGAGCAAAAAGATCAGCCGTTCCACCTCGGGGGAGACGGATCCGGTTTCGGGCCGAGCTGCCAAGGCTTCCTGGAGTTCCAGAGCCTCGGCGGCGGCGAGGGGCTGATTATCGACCGGAGAGCGAGCCCGCAAGTCGGGCTGGGCCCGCAACACCTCTTCCGGGATCTCATCGGCAGGGGGCAGTGCCCAAGCTTCCGGCCAAAGCAGCAGCAGACCCGCGCAGCAGCCCAGTCCTGCACTCCAGAGCCGTTGGCCCATCCGACCGGTTCTCCTAGCGTTGTCCACTGAACTCCACCCCTTGAAGGGATCCCTCCCAACCTTTCCCAACCCCTCGACCTGTTGCTGGGGGAAAGGGGGGGATCCCTTTAGCTGGCCATGGCTTCCGAGCGCTCTTGAATCACCCGATCCACGATGCCGTAAGCCTGAGCTTCCGTGGCCGAGAGGTAAAAGTCTCGCTCCACATCCCGCTCGATTTTCTCCAGCGGTTGGCCGGTGGTTTGCGCCAAGATCTCGTTCATGCGTCGTTTGACTCGCAGAGTTTCGCGGGCGCGAATTTCAATGTCGCTGGCTTGGCCTTGGATCGTGCCCAGCGAAGGCTGGTGCAGCATGATGCGGGAGTGGGGCAGGGCAAACCGCTTGCCCTTGGTGCCAGCAGCCAACAAAAAGGCTCCCATTGAAGCTGCTTGGCCCACGCAAACCGTAACGATATCTGGCTTGATGTGGTTCATGGTGTCGTAGATGGCCATGCCCGCCGTCACAGAGCCACCGGGAGAATTGATGTACATCACAATGTCCTTTTGCGGATCCTGCGAGTTGAGGTAGAGCATCACCCCCACGATGGTATTGGCCAAGCTATCGTCAATGGGCTCGCCGATAAACAAAATCCGCTCTTGGTACAGGCGATCGTCAAGGCTAATCCACTGGCTATAGGGCTCGCCGGGCAAACGGTAGGGAACCCGAGGCACTCCAATCGGCATAAGTTTCTCCTGGCAAAGTATGAAACACAGAACGACGCGCTTGTAAGATATCTTCCGCGCTCAAATCCAGCTGGGGCAAAACCGAGGAAACAATGCGTCCAGATCCAGTTTTGACCTCGCCTTCGTATTCTCCGCCAACCCAGCGCACCGCGGAAACGGACTGCTTGGCTGGATCCACTGGGATCCCACGGGCAGCATAATCTTTGCGCTTGTCTTGATCATCGCGTTTTTCATGGTCCACTCCGGGGCAAACCACCTCCTCCACCAGCAGCGGCGGGGGCATGGGCAGCCGAATGGTTCCGCGACCGTTTCCCAGCAAGCTCACATAGCGGGATGCAAAGCCATCACCTCTGGATTGCGCAACCGAGCCTTGGCTGCGGGCACTTCGACCTCAACTTGGCCCAAGCTCAGGCGTTGGATGGGCAAAAACTTGGGCAATTCCGCAACCAGAAACAGCTCAATGAGGGTGTTCATACGCTCCTCGGCTTCCCGAATGGACCCGTCTTCAGGTTCAACCCGTCCTTCATAAAGCCCGTCCGTGAGGCGTAGGTACTCCCCCACCGTCAAAGGCTGTACGGGAACTTGAACCATGGACGGATCCCTCTGCTTTAGTTTTTGGCTGCTGCCAACTTCGGCACGCCTTTGGAACTGGTCAGCACCTGATCGATGAGGCCGTAGGCTTTGGCTTCCTCTGGTGTCATGAAAAATAGCCGCTCCGTGTCCTTCTTGATGCGCTCCATAGGCTGGCCCGTGCTGCGGGACAGTTGCTCCAGCATCATGTTGCGCAAAGTCAGAATCTCGCGGGTGCGAATTTCGATGTCGCTGGCCTGTCCACGGGTGCCCCCATAGGGCTGGTGGAGCACGATCGTGGCATTGGGCAGACTGGCCCGAAATCCTTTGGCTCCTGCTGCCAATAACATGGCCGCCATCCCAATGGCATTGCCGATGCAGATAGTATGCACAGGCGGCTTGATGTAGTTCATGGTGTCCAGAATGGCAAAGGCCGCTGTGTCGTAGTTATAGGTGCCCGTCGAGTTGATGTACATCTTGATCGGCTTTTCCCGATCCTCGTACTGCAGATACAGCAGTTGCTCGATGATCAGCTTGGTGACGTTGGCATTCGACTCCTCTGCAAGGGGCAAGCCCAGGTAGACAATGCGCTCCTGCAGCAGCAGCGAAGCCAAATCTGGGGGTGGGGTACGAACCGGAGCGCCGCCATAGTAGTAGTAGGTCGATTGCACCATGCCAGAGATCTCCTACGCCTGGGTCTGTTCAACTGAAAAACACCAGAAAAACAACACTTGAGGACCACAAGGGATCCGCAGCATCCCAACGGATCCCTTGCAGTCTGAGGACCTCTCAAAGCCAGCTTTACTCCGCCCCTTGAGGCAAGAGAACCCGCTCCGGCTCCGTGACCAGCACCTTGGGCTTGCGCTCCTCATCCACATCGATGAGCACCTCCGATCCCTCCCGGACATGCCCGGTCAGGATCTCTTCCGCCAGGATGTCTTCCAGCAGGCGTTGGATGGCGCGGCGCAGCGGGCGTGCCCCGTAGCTGGGGTTATACCCCTCCTCCACCACCAAGTCTTTGAAGCGGTCGCTGACCGTAAGGCGGATTTTCTTCTCCGTCATGCGGTCAAACACTTCCTTGAGCAGGATGTCGGCAATCTGCTTCACCTCATCCTTGGTCAGCTGCCGGAAGACGATGATCTCGTCCACGCGGTTGAGGAACTCCGGACGGAAGTACTGCTTCAGCTCCTCGTTCACCAGGTTGCGGATGCGGTTGTAGTTGGCATCCTCGTCGTTGGTGTTGAACTCGAAGCCGAGGCTGCCGCCGCCCTTCTCGATGACCTTCGAGCCGATGTTAGAGGTCATCACGATCAGGGTGTTCTTGAAGTCCACCGTACGGCCCTTGGCATCGGTCAGGCGGCCATCCTCCAGGATTTGCAGCAATAGGTTAAACACATCCGGGTGCGCCTTCTCGATCTCGTCGAAGAGCACCACCGTGTAGGGGCGACGGCGTACCGCCTCGGTGAGCTGACCTCCCTCGTTGTAGCCCACATACCCCGGCGGGGATCCGATCAGCTTGCTGACCGTGTGCCGCTCCATGTATTCCGACATGTCGAGGCGGATCATGGCCGACTCGGAGCCGAAGAAGTAGGCTGCCAAAGCCTTGGTCAACTCGGTTTTGCCCACCCCTGTTGGGCCGGAGAAGATGAAGCTGGCGATGGGGCGGTTGGGATTTTTCAGCCCCACCCGAGCGCGGCGGATGGCCCGGGAGATGGCCCGCACCGCTTCGTCTTGGCCGATGATGCGCTGGTGCAGGGTTTCTTCCATGTTCAGCAACTTCACCGACTCGCTTTCCGTCAGCTTGGCCACCGGCACCCCCGTCCAGGCACTGACCACTTGGGCCACGTCCTCTTCGGTTACTTCGGGCATCTCGCTGCGGCTGCTTTCTTCCGCCTTCTTAGCAGCGGCAATGGCGCGGATCTGCTGCTTGATCTCCATCTCCCGATCCCGCAGCTCACCAGCCTTGTCGAAGTTCTGGGCCCGCACCGCAGCGTCTTTCTCCTTGAGCACTCGCCGCAGCTCTTGATCCAGCTCCCGCGCCGCCGGGGGCAGTTGAGAGTTGATCAGGCGCACCCGCGAAGCAGCCTCGTCGATCAAATCGATGGCCTTATCTGGCAAGAAGCGGTCGGAGATGTACTGGTCGGCCAGCTTGGCGGCTGCATCCAAGGCGGCATCGGAGATCTTCAGCTTGTGGTGCTGCTCGTAGCGCTCCCGCAGGCCAAACAGGATCTCGATGGTCTCGGAGACCGTCGGCTCGCCCACCATGATGGGCTGGAAGCGACGCTCCAGGGCGGCATCCCGTTCGATGTGCTTGCGGTACTCATCCAGGGTGGTGGCGCCGATGCACTGCAGCTCGCCGCGGGCCAAAGCAGGCTTGAGGATGTTGGCGGCATCAATCGCCCCTTCCGCAGCCCCGGCCCCGATCAGGGTATGTACCTCGTCGATGACCAGGATGATGTTGCCGGCATTGCGGATCTCATCCATGATTTTCTTGAGGCGCTCTTCAAACTCGCCGCGGTACTTGGTGCCGGCCACCAGCAAACCAATATCCAGGCTGATCACCCGCTTGTCGGCCAAAATATCCGGCACATCCCCCTGCACAATGCGCTGGGCCAAGCCTTCGGCAATGGCAGTTTTGCCCACCCCTGGCTCGCCAATGAGGACGGGGTTGTTCTTGGTGCGGCGGCCCAAGATCTGGATCACCCGCTCGATCTCCCGCGTCCGACCGACCACCGGATCCAGCTTGCCCTCCTGGGCCAGTTGAGTTAGGTTGGAGCCGAATTCGTCCAGGGTGGGCGTTTTGGTGCGGCTGGAGGATCCCCCCCCTGCCGTCACTTCGGCAGTCTCGCCCAACATGCGGATCACCTGGGTGCGCACCTTGGAGAGATCCACCCCCAGGTTTTCCAAAACGCGGGCTGCCACCCCTTCCCCTTCTCGGATTAGGCCCAGGAGCAGGTGCTCAGTGCCAATGTAGTTGTGGCCGAGCTGGCGGGCCTCTTCTAGAGAGAGTTCCAGCACTCGCTTGGCGCGGGGAGTGAAAGGGATCTCGACGGCCACAAAACCGGATCCCCGACCGATAATTTTCTCGACTTCAATGCGGGCGTCCTTCAAGTTCACTCCCATGGACTTGAGAACTTTGGCGGCGACCCCAGTGCCCTCGCCGATTAACCCCAACAAAATTTGCTCGGTGCCAACGAAATTGTGACCTAACCGTCTGGCTTCTTCTTGGGCCAGCATGATCACCTTGATGGCTTTTTCTGTAAAGCGTTCAAACATGATCCTCGGGCTCCCTACGCCTGCATCAAGGCGGACTTGATAGGGGTAATCCTAGCACAAGTTCTGGCGAAACCAAGGGACGGTAAATACCCCAGACGGAAGCTGTCTGGGGCCAAAACGCGCCTGGAGAGATTTGAACTCCCGACACCGTGGTCCGTAGCCACGTGCTCTAGTCCACTGAGCTACAGGCGCAAAAGGGGCGGGCCAACCACGGTTGACTGTCTGTCCATACTATCTGTCCATAGTTACTCAGATACTATCCAGTACTATCCAGAGACAGAGATGGACATCTATCAATGTGGCTTAGGCATTCTAGCACAAGAGCGTTTTTTGGAAAGTCCAACGGGGGTGTAGATATCCGCCAGCGTTAACATTGCCCTTGCCAAGGTTGCCGGACTTCTCCCCCCACTTCGAGGCCGGCTTGGGGGCTGGTGGCCTTGATCACCGGCGTCCAGACTTGGCCGTTGCGCTGCCAAAGCTGCAGGTGCAGATGTCCTGCCAGGGTATCCCGACAGTTGCGCTGCATCCCTTCTGGGCCAGGGGCGAATACAGTTTGGCCAGGCCGTCCCGTGTGCCCTTCCAGCCGAATACACCAGAGGGCGCTCTCTCCCCGGATTCGCCAAGATCCCCAGGGATCCACTTGCCAAGTCAGATGAGCTTGCCCAGGCCGCCATTCCAAAAAGGGCTGGGATCCCCACCCATGCAAGCTGATCAGGGCCACTTCTTCGGGGCGGGTGAGCACCTGCCGCTCAGCTCCGGCACAGGTGAGGCTGAGACCGGGATGTTGGGGAAAGGCGTTGCACTGGATCCAAAACCAGCGGCGAGGAAAGTTTTGGCCCCAATTTTTTTCGGCATAGGCAGGAGCCTGCTGAAATGCATAGCGCCTGCCTCTCCACTCCACCCAGCCGGTGGCCAAGCCGTGGCTCATGAGAATCTGCCAGCCCGGCTCAAAGATGGGCAGATAAGACCAGGCTCCCATGGTGGCTCGGGGTGGGATCCCATAGGCAAAACGAGGTTGAATGCGGTAAAGCCAGCGAATAGGCTCAGAGCCCAAGGGATCCGGCAAAATCCCCTGGTTGAGGTGGGCGGTGTATTGGTAGCCGCTGGCGGTGCGCTGGAAGAAGGTGAGGGGATCCTGAAGGCCGCGACAGCCAGGGCCTGGGATCCCTGAGTGCCCCAAGGCCAGATGGGTTGAGCTGGCCCAAAAGCGGCGGGGATTGGGGAAGGTGCGCCAATGCAACTCCTCCTCCGGCCCCAACACCTGCGCCATGCCCCCGCGCTTGGGATCGATGGCGTACATGAAGGCAAAGCTAATGGGCGGATCCCCGGGCAAGGTGACGCGGCTGTACCAGCCCTCAAAAAACCGCTCTGTGCAGCCATCCCAGTGATAGCCGGCATGGGGCAGGGATCCCCAATCTGTTGAGTTATTTTGCCCAGAGCAAGCCGCCGTTGGAGGAAACGCCATTGAGACCTAAGCCATCGCAAAAATGATAAACGGAAGTCTATGCTTACCAAAATAATAATTGTATTGTTTCTATATTTAATTTGCCCTTAGGATATCAACCAAGCTGAGATTTAAGGATTTCTTGAGATTTCACGAAGGAAATCCATGGGTCAGGCGACTTGAACTGGAAAGCTTCCATCTTGCCTTCACATATCCTTTCGATGAGGTGAGCATGACGTCACGTCGTAACTTTTTGCTGTCTGCGGGTGCGGCCACCGTGGGTGGACTCGTGAGTGGCAGCTTAGCACGGGCCAGCACAGGCTACTGGGTTGCCCAGGCCAGCGGCCCAGAAACCCCCAATCTCAGGTTAGGCTTTATACCGATTGTGGAGTCTGCCCCCCTGATCATCGCCAAGGAGAAGGGCTTTTTCGACAAGCATGGCATGACCGGTGTAGAGGTGTTGAAACAGGCCAGTTGGCCGGCAGCCCGTGACAACGTGGTCATCGGCTCAGCAGGTGGGGGCATTGACGGCGGCCAGTGGCAGATGCCGATGCCTCACATGATCCACATTGGCGCCATCACCAACAATCAGCCGGTGCGCATGGCAGTTCTGTGTCAATTGATCACCCAAGGCAACGGAATTGCCATTGCCGGAATGCATGTTGGCAAGGGTTTGGGGCTGGATATCTCGGGAGCCGCGGATTACATCAAAAATTTCAGCGCCAGCAACAGACGCAAATTCAAGGCCGCTCATACCTTCCCCAACGTCAATCAAGATTTTTGGATCCGTTACTGGTTTGCTGCTGGGGGGGTAGATCCGGATCAAGACATCGACCTGTTGGCGGTTCCCTCTGCCGAAACGGTGCAGGGAATGCGCAATGGCACCATGGATGCTTTTAGCACCGGGGATCCCTGGCCCTACCGAATTGTGGCAGATGGGATCGGGTTTATGGCGGCCCTTACCCAACAGATTTGGCCCTTTCACCCCGAAGAATACTTGGCCATTCGCGCCGATTGGGTAGAGCAAAACCCCAGGGCCACACAAGCCACTTTGATGGCGGTGATGGAAGCGCAGCAATGGTGCGACGATCCGGCCAACCGAGAAGAACTGACACGCATTCTCTCAGGGCGTGCCTACCTGAATGTGCCGGTTGAAGTTCTCACCCCTCCCTTTCAAGGCAACTACGAATTGGGAGACGGCAAGCCAGCTGTTCAAGATTTCAATGCCGGGCCCTTGTACTGGGAAGATGGCCGGGGCAGCGTCTCTTACCCCTACAAGAGCCATGACCTTTGGTTCCTGACGGAATCCCTGCGTTGGGGCTTTCACGCTCGCTTCCTTCCCGATCTGGATACTGCCCGTCGTCTGGTGGATGAAGTGAACCGTGAAGATCTCTGGCGTGAGGCCGCCCAGGCACTGGGGGTGAAGAACATCCCCAACAACACCTCGCGGGGAACAGAGCGTTTCTTTGACGGTGTGGTGTTTGACCCACAGGATCCGCAGGCTTACCTGAACAGCCTGAAAATCAAAAGGGTCTAGCTGAATAGCTTGATTGGGCCAAGTTCCTCACCTTCTTTCGCAGGAAGTCCATGGCTTACCGTTTCCTTGTTCGAATCTCTCGCGCGACAGGGATCCTGCCTACCTGCGGGATCCCACGAGGTCGAAAAAAGCGGTGCCGAGCTTTCTGCCCAAACGATGGAAAGTTGATGGATGCTATGAGCCTCGCACTTTTTGAATAACTTTGAATGCTATGTTGAGGATCGGCTATGTTGGCTCTACTTCACGTTCCGCGCGAACTCTTCAGGGATCCTCCCTTTGAGAGGCCGGCCCAGCCCCGCTGGGACAAGCTCATTCTCTCGATAGCCGTGGGGGCGCTGAGCTTTCTAATTGTCGTGAGAGTTTTGTTGAGTTTGCAATCCCTGTGTTTGCCCCTCCAAGGAAAAGGCAAGGCCGATCCAAGCTCATGCTCTGTCTCCAACACGGTGTAGAACCCCTCGATCGGGGCGTTCCAAAAGCGCAACACCAGAGAACCTTGTAAAACCCTATCCTCCTCTAGGAGCTATGACGACAACACTTTCTTCTCCGGCAAAATCTGCAACGGCGAAGTTCGATTTGGCGAAGTACCGAGATCAGATTCTCCCCCCTGTGGTGGGTATTGTTGGATTCCTGCTCATCTGGCAGCTCTTGGCCAGTGCCAACCTTATTCGGCTGCCGGGGCCTTGGGATGTGTGGATGGACGAGCGCAGCCGATATCTGATCCTGCATCCTTTGTATCGCAACAGCGACCTCGACCAAGGGCTGCTGCGCCAAACCTTGGCCAGCCTACAAAGGGTGGCCATCGGCTATTGCAGTGCCGCTTTGGTGGGCATCACGTTGGGCATTTTGGTGGGAAGCAGTGTGTGGATCAACCGAGCTTTGGATCCCATTTTCCAATTTTTGCGCATGGTAGCTCCCTTGGCTTGGGTGCCCATATCTTTGGCTGCTCTGCAACGCAATGAGCCGGCTGCCCTGTTCGTTATTTTTATTACCTCAATTTGGCCCATTCTCATCAACACGGCTGTGGGGGTGAGACAGATCCCGGAAGACTACATCAACGTCTCCAAAGTGCTCAAGCTCTCCAAAGTGGACTTCTTTTTTAAGGTTTTGCTGCCCTCAGCCCTGCCCTACATGTTCACAGGTCTGCGCATTGGTATTGGCCTATCTTGGCTGGCCATTATTGCCGCAGAAATTGTGATGTCAGGTGTGCCGGGGATCGGCTTTTTCATCTGGGATGCCTACCAGCAGAACTACGTTACGGAGATCATCGTTGCCGTCATCTACATCGGAGCGGTGGGATTGCTTTTGGATCGCCTGATGTCTGTTTTGCAAAACAAGATAGCCAACCAATGATGTGTTGGATGTGTTGTCAGTATGTGGTTGGTTTGAGGCTAGACGGGTGATAGGTGGGGAGGTTTTCTGTGTCTGTATTGGTCAGTGTGGAGCAGGTGGAAAAATCTTTTGCTCTGCCCGGAGGGCAGGAATACCTTGCTCTGAAAGGGATCGATCTGCAAATCCATCGAGGGGAGTTTGTCTCCTTAATCGGCCACTCCGGCTGTGGCAAATCCACCCTATTGAACATGGTGGCGGGGCTGTCTTTGCCGACAGGGGGGATCGTAGCTTTGGATGGACATACCATTACGGCTCCCGGCCCCGATCGCATGGTGGTGTTTCAGCATTACTCGCTTTTGCCTTGGCTAACGGTTCGGCAAAACATTGCGCTAGCGGTGAATGCCGTTCTTAAAAAGCATTCTCCAGCCGAGCGTCAGCAGATCGTGGAAGAGCACATTGATCTGGTGGGCTTGCGCCACGCAGCAGATAAGCTCCCAGCCCAATTGTCCGGGGGTATGAAGCAGCGGGTGGCCATTGCCCGTGCCCTGGCTTTGCGGCCCAAAGTGTTGTTGTTGGATGAGCCATTTGGCGCTTTGGATGCGCTCACGCGCGGGAACTTGCAAGAGCAGTTAATGCGCATCTGTGAAGAACATCAGATGACCACCCTCATGGTCACCCACGATGTGGACGAAGCGGTTCTTCTGTCAGATCGTGTGGTTATGCTCACCAACGGGCCGGGATCCCGAATTGGGAACATTTTGACCATTGATATTCCTCGGCCCCGCCGTCGGCTGGAGGTGGTCAACCATCCCAGCTACTACAGCTACCGCAGCGAGATCATCTACTTTTTGAACCAACAAAAACGCATCAAGCAATGGCGTGCTCGCCGCAGCATTGTGGTGGCCAGGCATGGCTTGGAAAAGATCAACTTGGAGATCGGCTTTGTGCCCCTCACTGCCTGCGCTCCGTTGGCTGTGGCCAAAGAAAAAGGGTTCTTTGCCAAACACGGCTTGGAAGAAGTGAACTTGGTGCGGGAAACCAGTTGGCGAGGGATCCAAGACGGCATTCAGGGAGGTTATCTGGATGCGGCCCAAATGCCCGCCGGTATGCCGGTGTGGATGTCTTTGGGCGGAGGGGATAACCCGCCTCAGCCGGTGGTTACGGCCCTCACCTTGACCCGCAACGGCAATGCCATCACCTTGCACAAGCGGTTCTACGAGCAAGGGATCCACACCCTCAGCCAGTTGAAGGCTTACATCCTGGATAGTCCCAGCCGTCGGCTCACCTTTGGAGTGGTGCATCCCAGCTCTATGCACAATTTGCTGTTGCGCTACTGGCTGGCAGCCGGTGGGATCCACCCGGATCATGACGTGGTGCTGAAAACGCTGCCCCCGGCCCAGATGGTGGCCAACCTAACAGCCGGCAACATCGATGGGTACTGTGTGGGAGAGCCCTGGAATTTGCGGGCAGCCTTAGAGGGCAGTGGCTTTACGGTGGCTACAGACCTGGAGATTTGGCTGGGCCATCCCGGCAAAGTGTTGGGGGTGCGAGAAGATTGGGCCAGGGCCTACCCCAACACCCACATTGCCTTGGTCAAAGCGCTGTTGGAAGCCTGCCGCTACTGTGAAGACCCGGCCCATCACGACGAGATTCGCGAGCTGCTCAGCCGCCGCGCCTACCTGAGCACTGACCCATCCTACATTCATCTGGGGGATCCCCAGCGTCTGATCTGTGACTTGGACAGGCCGATGCGGGAATATGCCCACCACCGCTTCTTTCTGGGAGCCGGCAACCGTCCCAGCCGCACCGAGCATCTGTGGATGATGACCCAAATGGCCCGCTGGGGGGATCTGCCCTTCCCTCGCAACTGGGTGGAGATTGTAGAGCGGGTGTGTCAGGTGGGGGTATTCAGTACGGCAGCCCGCGAGCTGGGACTGGATGTCTCCTACCAAAGGCAGCCCATTCAGTTGTTCGATGGGATCCCCTTTAATGGTGAGGATCCCCTGGCCTACCTCAACAGCTTGGCGATTAAGCACGATATTTATGTAGCCGAGGTTGCCTTAGATCGTCGTCCTGTGTTGCTCTAGATACCCACTTGGGCGCCCTTGCAAAAGCACATTCCCCGTTGTGAGAAAATCATGAGTTGGAGCACCCTACGATGACTGCCCTCTTGACAACCTCTACCCCAGCGAACGTAGCCGCAGAACCCTACCTAAGCCTTGAGAATGTCAGCAAGACCTACTCAACTCCCAAGGGGGATTATCCCGTCTTGCGAGATATCAACCTCAGTGTGAACGAGGGAGAGTTTGTCTGCTTGGTTGGGCATTCCGGCTGTGGCAAAACCACCCTGCTGAATATGGTTTCCGGATTTGCCCAGCCCACCAGTGGCTCGGTGAAGCTGAAAGGGCAGCCGATTACAGCTCCTGGCCCGGAGCGCATGGTAGTGTTTCAAGGGTATGCCCTGTTGCCTTGGCTCACGGTTTATGAAAATGTTTATTTGGCCGTTCGGTCGGTATTTCCCCAAAAGAGCCAGTCGGAAAAGCATCGAATTGTGGAAGAACATTTGGATTTGGTGGGGCTGGGGGAAGCCGCTCAGAAATATCCCTCGCAAATTTCGGGAGGGATGAAACAGCGGGTAGCCATTGCTCGTGCGTTGGCCATCCGTCCAGAAGTGCTGATTTTGGATGAACCCTTCGGGGCCTTGGATGCCATTACCAAAGAGGAGCTTCAAGAGGAGCTGTTGCGCATTTGGGATGAACATCGCTGCACGGTTTTGATGATTACCCACGACATTGATGAGGCGCTGTTTTTGGCCGACCGCCTGGTGCTGATGACCAATGGCCCTGCAGCCACCATCGGGCAGATCGTGACCATCCCCTTCCCGCGCCCTCGGGATCGCGAGCGGATTCTTGAAGATCCGCAGTACTACCGCCTGCGCAACTCGGTTCTCAGCTATCTCTACGGCCATGAAGCCAACCCAGAGGCGGCTTGCCGATGAGCCGATAAATCAAACCTAAAGCAGTTGGCGGAGCGAGAGGGTGACCGGGCAGCCGGAACCCCTTGGCCGTCAGGGGCAGCGCTTGGGCAGGCGATCCGCAAACCTCTCTTGGAACTCGCCCACAACATTGCGCAACCGCTCGTCCAAAACGGCCAGCGTCTGGGATGCGATATATGCTGACCCGCCCCTCCAATTCTGAACCTGCAGCTCTAGTGAATGAGGCGGCGCACCGCCCGAAGCAGCTCCGCGGGGGGAGGAGAGTTGGGATCCCAGCGAATTTCCAACTCAGGTGAGTCTTTGAGCACTTGAGGAGGGCCGGGCGAGGTGTGCAGGATGGCCACACAGCGCAAATTGCCCCGGTCTCGACAAAACTCGTGCCAGAGAGGGATAGCCTCGGGATCCCGGCTGACCACCAGGTAGTGGGAGCAGGCTTCCAGGATCGGCTGCTTTTGCGGATCCACCTTGCCGCCCACATCCACAATCACCAAACTCTTTTGCCGGCGCAAAGCCAGAATGGCCTGGGCATGGAAGCTGAAAAATTCGGGGGTAAAAGAGCCCCGGTACTGGTGCTTGAGGATCTTCGCCTCTTCTGGTGGCAAGTCTAAAGTCCAATTGCCTTCCCCATCCCAATGGGCCCGTTGCAGATAAATATCGGGATGCTCCGGCAGCAGAGCTTCGAAGAGGGCGCGGGCAAGACGGCTTTTGCCACTGTCGGGGGGGCCCACCACCATCACCGCCGCTGCCAATTCTGTTCGCGTCAGCGGGCCGTAGGCCTTGCCCGGCCTTCCCTGCACCCAGGGGATGACCTGGCCCACCCGCACTTCGGGGGTATGGCTGGAGACCACCACCGCGCCCAAGCGTGGGTCATAACAGGCCACCCAACGGGTGAAGTGGCACTCATGCACCAGCCAGCCATACAGCCAAATGGGGGCCCGCCCCGTCAGAACCACCCCCAGCTGGGCATTGATCCCGGCAGGCAGCTGAAGCTGAGCCAAATCCTCTGGAAAAACCAGGCGATCCGGTCGGGTCAGCTCAATTTCGATGACCTGAAAAGACAGTTCCGAAGAATGGGATCTTCGAGGGTCCAAGGACTCCGTCCCGCTGGCGCGAGCGGCCAGACAGCCGGAAAGCAAATGCAGTGCCACAGCAGCCATGGGCAGATTTGACGAGACAGGTTGACTTCAGTATGGAAGAGATTGGAAGTGGAAGGTTCCAACTCATGTCAGAGTGGTCAGCTAGAAATCGCAGGAGCCCCGCACTGTACCCGTAGGGTCAGTGCCGGGAGGAATGCGCTTTGATGAAGTACAA
>NZ_JANSIA010000066.1:0-17392 GCF_047461835.1 Synechococcus sp. R60.1
TGGTAGAGCAGAACAGGCTCAGGGCTACTGAAAGCCCGCTCCGTACCGCTTAGCGGTCGGAGCCGGGTAGTTTACGCGATTCCAACCCGGGAAACCCTGAGTTACCATTTTTAACTTTTTCTTTAACTTTTCTTTTCAACTCCGACTGCTCTTCTCAAAGGCATCCTATGCTGGAAAAAAGGAATGTATTTCTAGATATTTTTCTAGTTTCTAGATGCTCTCCGCTAATTCCAGGGGCTAGGGGCTTGCAACTATGGATACCAAAACGCGGGCTGCCGAAGCTCGACCCAGCCGAGACGCCCTCATCAACCGCATCACCCACCAGATTCGGCAATCCCTGGAGCTGGATCAGATCCTGAGGGCGACGGTGGAGGAGGTGCGCGCCTTTTTGGGTACGGATCGGGTGAAGGTGTACCGCTTCGACCCGGAAGGGCATGGGACGGTGGTGGCGGAAGCACGAGGCGGGGAGCGGCTGCCCTCGCTCTTGGGGCTGACTTTTCCGGCAGGGGACATTCCCGAGGAGGCGCGGCGGTTGTTTCGTTCGGCCCAGGCGCGGGTGATTGTGGATGTGGAGGCGCAAAGCCGTTCCATCAGCCAGCCGGAGTCCTGGGGGTTGTCTGCTAGGGTTCCTCTGGGCGAGCCGCTGCAGCGGCCCGTGGATCCCTGCCATGTCCACTATTTGAAATCCATGGGGGTGGCCTCTTCCTTGGTGGTTCCCCTCATGCATCATCAAGAGCTTTGGGGGCTGTTGGTCTCCCATCATGCCGAGCCTCGTCTGTATTCTCCAGAAGAGCTGCAGGTGGTGCAGTTGGTGGCGGATCAAGTTTCCATTGCCATTGCTCAGGCGGAATTGCTGGAGCAGGCGCGGCAAAAGGCGCAGCAGGAACGCCTCATCAACCAAATTGCTGCTCTAGTTTACTCGCCCCTGCACCCGGAGACGACCTTGACCACGGTGCTGGAGCAGCTTGCTGCCGGTTTGCAGGGGATCGGGGCACGGCTGCGGATCCACTTTATGGGCGCAGACACCCTCTGTTGTCATGGTGTGCAACCCCCGGCAAGCTACGACACCTGGCTACAGGAGCAGCTCGGAAGGGCCGGAGGAGCGGGGGGCTGGGTCAAGATGTGGTCGCTCTCCCACTTGGAGAAATGGCCGGAGCTGCAAGAGCAGATGAAGCAGACGCCCATTCGTGGCCTGCTGGTGGCCCAGCTCGCCTGGAATGACCAGCCGGTGGGCTGGCTGAGCGTGTTTCGCGGGGCCGTTTACCAAGAAACCCACTGGGCGGGCTACCGTTGGTTTGCTCAGGGGGATCCCAGACAAGAACTGCCTTTGATCTCTTTTGCTGCCTGGCGGGAGCTGAAAATTGACGAGCCTAAGGCTTGGTCAGCTGCAGAGCAAGAGCTGATGAGTCGGGTCGGGGTACATTTGGCCCTGTCCATTACGCAAAATCAGCTCTACCGGCAGTTGCAAACCCTCAACGCCCGTCTGGAGCAGGAGGTGCAGGAGCGGACGGCGGCCCTGCAGCGATCTCTGGCTATGGATGCCCTCTTGCAGCGGGTCACCGACCAGGTGCGCAGCAGTTTGGAGGAAGCCCAGATCCTGCGGGCAGTGGTGCAAGAATTGGCTCTGGGGTTGCCCATTCAAGGTTGCGATCTCTGTCTCTACGATTGGGCATCTGGCCAGGCGACGGTGCGCTACGAATACACCTCTGCCCTACCGCCCGTCGGCGGGATTACCCTGACTTTGGCCGACTACCCCGATCTTTACCGGCACCTGCAAGGGGGTCAAGCGGTGCAATTCTGCCACTTGCCTGGGCAGGGCTGGATCCCCTGTCGGGAAGGGCTGACCCTGCTGGTGTGCCCGCTGCGGGATGACCAAGGGGTGCTGGGGGATCTCTGGCTGGCGAAGCCGGCAGCCGAGTGCTTTGATGAACTGGAGGTGCAGGTGGTGCAGCAGGTGGCGGATCACTGCGCCATTGCCATCCGCCAGGCCCGCCTCTACCAGGCTTCTGTGCAGCAAATTGGTGAGCTGGAGCGCCTCAACCGCCTCAAAGATGATTTTTTGAGCACAGTCTCCCATGAGCTGCGCACCCCCATCACCAACATGAAGATGGCCATCCAACTGCTGAAAACCGCCCGCGCCCCCCAAAAACGAGAGCAATATCTCAAGATTTTGGAGCAGGAGTGTGAGCGGGAGGCGGAATTGGTGAACGACCTGCTGGATCTGCAGCGGTTGGAGCAGGGATCCAAAACGCTCCATCTGGAAGAAGTGCCGCTGGCAACCTGGCTGCCCAGCGTGCTGGAGCCGTTTCTACAGCGGGCCCAGGCCAACCAGCAACGGTTGCAGTGGCAGATCGCGCCGAATGTGGGCAAGGTGCTCACCGATCGGGGCGGCCTGGAGCGGGTGGTGCAGGAGCTGGTCAACAACGCCTGCAAGTATACTCCCCCAGGGTGCAGCATCTGGGTAACGGCGCAGCGCTCTGGCCCGCAGCAGGTGGAAATCCGGGTGATCAACGAGGGAGTAGAAATTCCCCCTGCCGAGCAGGAGCGCATCTTCGAGAAGTTCTACCGCATCCCCAGCGGGGATCCCTGGAAGCGGGGCGGCACCGGCCTGGGCCTGGCTTTGGTCAAGCAGTGGATGCAGCGGTTGGGGGGCAGCGTCTCGGTGGAGAGCTCTCAAGGCAAAACCTGCTTTACCCTGGTGTTGCCGCAGGGATCCCTGCCTGTGCAGACATCCCCCCTGGCCTGTGCCTAGCGACATGAGCGACGCCCCCTCAGAAGCGCTGCGTCTGGCCGCCGAGCAGTTTAACCGGGGGGAATTTTACGCCTGCCACGACACCCTAGAGGCCCTGTGGATGGAAGCAGTGGATCCAGAGCGGCGTTTTTACCAGGGTCTATTGCAGACAGCAGTGGCCTACTATCACCTGCAAAACGGCAACCGCCGCGGCTGCATGATCCTGCTGGGGGAGGCCAACCGCAAGCTGGCGGACTTTCTGCCCACCTACGCTGGATGGGATGTGCAAGCCCTGTGGCAGGCTAACCAGGGCATCCTGCGGCATCTTTCTCAACTGCAACCCCAGGATCCCCTGCCTTACCTGGCCATCCCCACCCTGAGTTGGGTTGAAGATTAACCTGAGCAGGCTCAACACCGGCCCTAGCGCTTGGAGCGACGGGCTTTGCGCTCAACTTCGTTGCGTCGCCGCCGATCCCGCCAGTCGATGAAGGTAATGTAGCCAACGCCCAGGGTTACGGCTGTCAACAGCAAAAAGATGCTTCCGTAGGCGATGCGGGCGACCAAGGGAAGATCGGTTTCCATGGTGTGAGCGGGGGTAACCCCGTCAATATCGGCGGCAGGAACAACAAGATGAATGCAAGATGGATGTGAGGCTCAATCCAGGCATGACAAATTACATGCCGTTGCGCCCCCAGACCACCAGGGCAATGGAAAGAACGAAGAAGGTGGGGACGGCAATCCAGCCAAGGGTGATGATGTCCATAGGTCTAGCCCAGCTAAAGAGGGGTTATCTCGAGGTGATCCCATTTTACGAGAGGAGATCCCTTGTCAACGGACATCTACGAACACCTGTTTTCAGTTCAAGCTGGCTACAGTGGAGTTAAATCTGAAACATCTGAGCCAAACGAGGTGGGATCCGATGGTACTGGACACATTGCCGCTGGTTGCCGCTGTAGCCATCGCCATTTTTATGCTGGTTTTTTGGGTGCGGGTGGTTCGAGAGGCCATCTGGACAACGGTGGGGATTGTAATCATCTTGGCCGTGTTGTACGTGGTCTTTAGAATTGGCCCGCGGCAGGTGCTGCAGGAGTTGCGGGATCCCTTTGCCCTTCTAGAACAGGTTTGGCAGGTGATTGTCGGTTGGTTCCAGGCCCTTCTCCCCTAGAGTTCGTTATCTGCTATACAGTTCCCTGATACAATAGAAAACACAGGGGGGCAGCCTATTGGAACTGCTGGCGAATGGTTTGTCCAGTCAAAAATCGATTCCCTCTCCGGTTTCCGCACTGCTCTACAGCACCTACGCGACTGAAGTTCTCGCCATGCCTTCTGACCCTGAATGGGATCCCCAAGACCCCACCCCAGAAGATGGGATCCCCATTCCTGCTGGCGTCAGCGGGACGGAGTCCTCAGACATCCAGGTGGAGGTGGAGGATTTGGGGGAGCGCCGCTGCCAAGTGCGAGGTCGCGTCCTGATTCCGGTGGAGCGGCAGCAGGTCTGGCAGGTTTTGACCGACTACGACCATCTGGCGGAGTTTATTCCCAACTTGGTGGAAAGTCGCGTCATTGGCCGTGAGAATGGCCGCACACTGGTACGTCAAGTGGGATCCCAAAAGGTTTTATTTGCCCAATTTTCTGCTGCGGTGGTGCTGGCTATCGAGGAGATCTTTCCTCAGCAGCTTCGCTTCCAAAAAACACAAGGGGATTTTCTTATCTTCGAGGGGTTTTGGGATCTGGCCGATTGGTCGGCCCATCAAACCTTGCTCACCTACCACCTGCAGGTCAAGCCTCCCCGCAGAATGCCTGTCGGTCTGGTGGAGCGCCGCATTTGCCAAGATTTGGTCCTGAACTTACAAGCCATTCGGGAGCGCTGCCTGAGTTTGTCGGATCATTCCAAGCCCGTTTGAGGCGCGCCCAATAGGTACCTCGTTCCCCAAGCGCTCCGCGCCGCTGACGCGACCACTCTCAGCCCTTCTGCCAAAGAAGAGGGGGGCTGGGGAACAGCTTTATTGCCATTTGTGGGATTTGATATTCGAGCTGGAATTTGCCAGGTGGATCCCAGAGGCAAAGTGGGCCGGTGGTCCTTCACCTTTCGAGTCTCAAGCAGCGATCGAGGGCTGTCCTTGGGTGTGTGGGTGCGCTATCGGCAGGGTGAAGTGGAAGGCACTGCCCTGATTGATCCCCCCCGATTCTGCCCAGATGCGCCCCCCCATGGCCTCAATGATCAGTCGGCAAATGGCTAGCCCCAAGCCCGTCCCACCCACCGAGCGCCGCAGGGATCCCTCTGCTTGATAAAACCGCTCGAAGATGGCTTGCAACCGGTCTGGCTCAACGCCGCGCCCGGTGTCGGCAACAGTGAACTTCACCATCGCCCCCGTCGATCCACCGGCTGGTGGCTCCACTTCTGCCCGAATCCAGATCCGTCCGGTGGAAGGGGTAAATTTGCAGGCATTGTCCAGCAGCTTACGCAACACCTCCACCAGCCACTCCCCATCCGCCCTAACCATTGGCAGCCGTTTGGGCAGCACCTGCTCGATGGTGGGCAAGTCTTCGTGCCGCCGTCGCGCTTTGACATTGCTCAGGGCCAGCTCCACACATTCTTGAGCAGACAACGGCTCGATATGCCAGCGAACGCGACCACTTTCCAGCTTGGAGAGGGTGAGAAAGTCCTGCACCAACTCCCGCAGCCGATCGGCATCTTGCAGGGCTGTGTTCAACATTTCCTGGCGCATCTCCAGGGGCATGTCGGGGTCGCTGGCCAAAGACTCCAAACACACCTGAATGGTGGACAGCGGGGTGCGCAGCTCGTGTCCGGTCACGGCAATCAGCTCTGATTTGGCCTGATCCAGAGCTGCCAACTGGCGATTGAGCTCTTCTAGGTGCTGATAGGCTTCTGCCTGCAAGAGGGCTACCCCCACTTGGTTGGCAATGGCTTCTGCCAACTCCAGAGTGGCCGGCTGCCAGCGGTGAGGGTGTTCGTGGTGTAGCTCCAATAGGCCCAGCAACCGCCCTTGATAGAGAATCGGCATGGCCACCCAAGCCCGAATTTGGGCCGGCTGCCACAGCTCCGGCACTCGCTGCAGGCGGGGATCCTTTTGGGTATCCTCGCAGCACACCGCTTGTGCCGAGGCTACTGCCTCCCGCAAAAAAGGGTTGCTGGGAAGAGGCCACAGGGATCCCTTAAGGCTGCCCATCGTTAGGGTGCGGTACTCCTGCTCAATCTGAACAGCAGGGGCCTGGCCATCGTAACGGTAGATCAAACATCGCCCCACCTCTGCCACCTGCCCCAGCTCCTGCACAGCAATTGCCAAAATCTCGCCGGGATCCAAAGACTGGCGAATGGCACTGCTGATGCGGTTGATCAGATGCTCTTTGCGCTCTTGCGCCCGAATGGTGCGGTAGGCCCGCTGCAGCTTGTATTGCCCTGCCTGGAGATAGGTGATCAGCCGCTCGGTAAAGGGGCCTGGATTCAGTTGGCTGGCGGAGTTTTGCGGGGATCCCTTGAGGTACTGGCGAAGGGGCTCAAGGCGAGGTTCCAGATCCGGTCGGTAACTGAGGATCTTGGGCAACAGGGCCAAAGCCGCTTGGACTGTAATCTGACGATCAAATGACCAGATCCCATCAAATTGGCGAGCTGCATCCATATCGCTGCTTTGCCAAGGACGCTCCCGCTGCATCTGCAAGCGTTCTCGACACACGAGGCAGGTGGCATAGTGGGCATCGATGACGATCAAGTGCCACTCCTGCACCAAGGGATCCTCTGGATCCAAGGGAATGGTGTGGTAGGGCAGGTCTGTCTGAGCAAAATCCTTTTCTGGGGTCGCCAACACAAACACGTCTTGGGCCATTGCGCTGATGCGCTGGTAGCGCCGTGCCTCCTGGCGGTAGTAGCGCTCCTTTTGAAAGTTAGCGAATACCCACGGGGATCCCTGCCCTTGCAGCACCTGATCCTCAATGGCGTGGCTGAGGGCAACCAAAGAGGATTTGAAATACAGTTGTGGGCGCAGGTGCGGCAAAGCCTGCAGCAGATCGCTCAATAGGGAGGTACGACTCTGGCGAAGGTAAGATCTAGAGCGGGTGGAGGCCATAACCCTACTGGCAAGCACAGATCACAGGCAGTACAGGGACACTTAACCCCAGAGAAGGAGGCTCGCAGTCTAGGTTTAGTCTAACGGTTGGGATCCCGCGGCGGAGGGAGCTTCATAAGGCGCAAGATCCAGCTAGCCCAAACTAAGAGATATAAAGTTTACGAAGTTATATGTAAGTCAGCCAAATGTCGGGATCCCGGTACAGCCAAGAGGACGTGCAGCAGATCCTCCAGCGGGCCATTGCCCGCCAGCCACGCCTGGGCGAGTTCACCCGCTCCCAACTGCAGGAGATGGCTGCCGAACTGGGGATCTCCCCCCAAGAGCTGGACTTGGCCGAGCAGGAATGGAAGGCCTGGCAAGAGCTGAACAGCCAACACCGAGAATTCCAGCGCTACCGCCGTCGGCAGTTTTACCAACTGCTGGGCCGCTATGGAATTGTCAACAGCTTTTTGCTGGGCTTAGACTGGCTCTCCGGTGGAGGGCTATCTTGGTCGCTGTTTATACTCATGGGGTGGGGCTTGACCGTTGCCCTCAAGGGCTGGAACGCCTACCAAACGGAGGGTGAACGCTACGAGAAAGAGTTTCGCCAATGGCAAAGGAAACGCCAGAAAGATCTCCAGAGCAAGTAAGCCCAGCCTACCGGAGAAGTCTGTCCCGCTGATGGAGATGGATTTTTCTCCAAACTCTGAGTGGGAAGGGGCACCGCCGAGAGATGCTACCATAGATATTCAGCATTGCTGAATGCCCGTGCGGGCGTAGTTTAATGGTAAAACCGCAGTCTTCCAAACTGCTGTTGTCGGTTCGATTCCGTCCGCCCGCTTCCTCCCACAAAATACTAAGGGATCCCTTAAAGTGCCCTTCAGATTCTTCTTCACAGGTTGGGGCCGACTGTGGTGGTGCGGCGGATCGGTTGACCTTTCAGGGTATTGCCTTCTACTGTTTTCACCCAGCCTTGCCCTGGTACAAATCGGTACTGCACATCGGTATCAGAGCCACCGAGCAGATCCCCTTGGGCATTGAAGACGCGAGTTTCCCGCTGCCAGTGTCCTGGCCCGGTCGGTGTGCTGCTCGACTCGGTGGTGTAGGTTTGGCCGCGAGCATTGTTGAATTGGCCGCTGTGCTGCCAGCCTTGCCCCGCTTGGCCCTCGATAAGGCTCGAGCTGCTGCCCACCGTCTTGCCCTCGGCGTTTTGCAGGGTGGTGCTGCCCTGCCGTTGCCAACCCTCATGTGTGTGAGTAGTGGTGTGCTGATGGTTCAGGTTCCAGGTCTGACCTTGTTGGGTAGTGACTTGGCCGGAATAGTCTCCTTCCACCCCCTGACCGGGAATGAATTGCCGGGATCCCTGGCCGGAATAGGTGCCACTACCCGATCTGCCACTTGGCCCGGTGCCAGTGTAGGTGCCGGAGTGAGTGAAGGTGCGCTCACCGCTCGGGGTCAGGGATCCAGCCGTTGGCGTGGTGGCTGTGCGAGTGCGTTGACGGGGGCGAGCCTGCGCAAAGGGAGCAAGCGCCATCAGGAGGGCAGTAACCAATAACAGGCAAAAGCTTGCGGTTTTCATTTTCATTCTCATTTTTCGAGACCCCTTGAGAAATTGCCAATCATGACCCAGGCTAGGTGCTCACCTCATCTGACTCTGACTTCGGCCTGAGGGTTCACCTCCCGAGGGGATCCCAGCCAGACATAACCTGCTCTTAATGTCGGTGCTGTAATCTCAGAGGTGCCTTTAGCGAATGCGACTGCATCTTTCTATGAATACCCGTCGTACTTTCCTGGCTGTTGCGGCTGGCCTGGTGGCTGCGTCTGCTGCTGCTCTTCTGGCTGCCGACAGCTTTGCTCAGTCTCCTGCCGAAGTCAAAGTTTGGATTGCCTTTACCGATAACCGCCTGGATTGGGCCCGCGAAAAAGCGGCAGAGTTCAACAAGCAATTTCCTCAATACAAAGTTACGGTCGAAGGCTACGGCAACTACGAAGAAATTCAGCAAGCCACCGACCTGGCCATTCAACAAAATGCTGCTCCTTCGGTGGTGCAGTGGTTTGAGGTGGGCACCCAACGGGCACGGGATTTTGGTTACTTCAAGTCCATTGCCGAGGCTCTGGGCAATCGCACCGAAGTGAACGGGATCCCAGTGAATTTCGACGATTTTATCGAGCCGGTGGTGAGCTACTACACCCTGGATGGCAAATTTACCTCCATGCCCTGGAACAGCTCCAGCCCCATTCTCTACTCCAACACGGCCATCTTGAAGAAGGCTGGGATCGAAAAGCCGCCGGCCACCTGGCAAGAGCTGGAGACTGCTTGTCAAAAGATCATGGCCCTCCCCGACGCTCCCCAGGGCTGTGTGACCTGGCCCAATCACGGCTGGTTCTACGAGCAGTGGATGGCCCAGCAGAATGCCCTCTTGGCCAACAACGACAATGGCCGTGCCGCCCGTGCCACCCAGGTCTTTTTGGACTCGGAGCCGTCAATTGCCATCGCCACCTGGTGGAAAGGGATGTATGACAAAGGCTACTACATCTACAGCGGCAAGCAGCGGGATTGGGCAGCCACCGAGCAGGCCATCCAGACCGGTACCGTCGCCATGGCCATCACCAGCAGCGCCGATGCCGCCAACATCACCAACGCTGCCAAGCAAAACAACATCGAGCTGGTCACCACCCGCATGCCCTACAACGCCGACAAGGGTTGGACGGGGAACTTGATCGGGGGAGCCAGCCTCTGGCTGGTGAAGGATCTGCCCAAGGAGGTGGAAGAGGGGGCGCTGACCTTCATGCTGTGGCTCAATAACACCGAAAATGCTGCCGAGTGGCACCAAGTGACCGGCTACTTGCCCATTCGGAAAAGCTCGGTAGCCTTGCTGGAGTCGAAGGGCTGGTTCAAGGAAAACCCCAACTTCTTCACCGCCAGCGACCAAATCAACAATTCCAAGGTGACCCCTGCCACTCGGGGGGCGCTGCTGGGGGCTTTCCCCGAAATTCGCAACGTGGTAACCCAAACCATGGAAGATCTGATGCTTAAAGGCGGGGATCCGGCCCAGGCCATGGCCAAGGCCAACGAGGAGGCCAACCGCCTTCTGGCCGAGTACAACTCCCTTTACCAGTAGCCCCAGTGTCGATGGGCCAGGGGTGTTATTGAGGGATGGGGGTGGGCGGCGGCCTGCCCCTTTCCGGGCTTTGATAAGGCTCTTGTGAAGAGCACAGCCGAGGTGAGAGGCGATGTTGGGATTCGTCCAAGTGTTGGTGCCGCTGTTGGCAGGGTTGCTGGGATCCCTCTGGATGGGGCTCCGTTTTCGACGCATCGAGTGGCCTGTGCCGGTGGGGGCAGTGCTGGGGGGCCTAGCAGGAGGGCTGGGATCCCTGATTTTTATGGCGCCCCTGGATTTTTGCACTTTTGAGCCGGAGCGCAAGGCCATCGACATGGCCTTTGGCGTGGGGCTGGTGCTGGCGGGCATGGCCATTCCCCTCTGGCCGCTGTTGGCGTGGACGCAGAAGGAGCAGGAGCGCCGCCTGGGGATCCCCGGCCCAGCTGTTCAGGAGAGGGGCATCTTTAAGCAGTGGTGGCTGGCGTGGCTGCTCTTGTTGCCCACCTTCACGATCTTGGTGGTGTTTCTCTACTACCCAGGGCTGGATACCTTCCGCCTTTCCACCCTGCTCACGTTTGTGGGGGCGCCGCGCAGCCGCTTCGTCTGTGTGGATAACTTTACCGCTTTGCTGACGGATTCCACCTATCTGCGCAGCCTGGGGATTACCTTTGCCATTTCGGCGGCCATCGTGGTGCTGGGGTTGAGCGGATCCCTGTTGATTGCCACGCTGGCCTACCAGCCGATTCGGGGGGCGGCGATTTATCGGGTGTTGCTGATCTGGCCCTACGCCATCTCTCCGGCGGTGGCCGGGATCATCTTCTTTATCATGTTCAACCCCTTGGGAGGGGTGGCCAACCATTTGCTGGGCCTGGTGGGGATCCCCCGTTTAAACTGGCTCAGCGATCCCAACTTGGCCCCTTGGGTGGTGATTTTTGCCAGCGTTTGGAAGCAGATGGGCTACAACATTTTATTTTACCTTGCCGGCCTGCAAAACCTGCCCAAGGATCTGCTGGAAGCGGCTGCCATCGACGGGGCCGGGGCAGTGCGTCGCTTTTTTGCCATCACCCTACCGCTGCTTTCTCCCATCACCTTCTTTTTGGTGATTACCAACATGACCTATGCGTTTTTCGATATCTTTGGCACCATTGACTTGCTGACTGCTGGGGGCCCTTCCGGATCCACCTCGGTGTTGATCTACGAGATCTACAAAATCGGAGTGTCTTCAGGCAACTTGGGTAGGGCTGCCGCGCAATCCATCGTCCTGTTTCTCATTGTGGTGGGGCTGACGATCCTGCAATTTCGCACCACCGAGCGGAATGTAACCTACGGCGGATAACGGCTGTCTCTGCTGCAACGCAATGATCCCAGTTCTCAGTGGGCAAGGGGAAAATCGGCAAGAATGGGGGTAGAGAATCTAGGGATCCTCGATGGCCCCAAAATCCAACGCCTCGACTTGCTGGCGCGACTTCGGGAAGCTGGGCATGCTGCTGGCGGCCACTCTGCTGCTTTGGCTCCTCTGGGGCTCCATAGCGGGCAGCCAAGCCCGTCTCAACTTCAACAACGCCGATCTGCAAGGTCAGGATTTGTCCGGCCAAGATTGGCGGGGCAGCAGCTTTGTCAGCGCCAACCTGCAGGGCGCCGAACTGCACGGGGCCAACCTTTCGGGGGCGGCATTCACCAAGGCCAATCTGGCGGGGGCCAACCTATCCGGTGCCGATTTGAGCAATAGCCTTTTGGATCTGGCCAATTTGGCAGGAGCCGATCTCAGAGGGGCCAAGCTCACGGGAGCCATTGCCGCACGGGCGGTTTGGCAAGGAGCGCAGATTGCCGGCGCCGATTTCAGCGAAGCCTATGTGGATCGGGCGGCAAAGCGGCAGTTGTGTGAGCGAGCTGAGGGATCCCACCCGATAACCGGCGTAACCACCCGTGAGAGTTTGGGCTGCCCTTGAATCAGGGCCGGCAAAGGTGAAGAAAACAGGATCCCTGAGCCCCGTCGGTCAGATTGGCGTCTAGATTGGGTGAGGTGTCGATAGTGCCCCAACCATGAGCAAGCCCAGCTTTGCGGTGATTGGCCTGGCGGTGATGGGGGAAAACCTGGCCCTCAACGTCGAGCGCAATGGCTTCCCGGTTGCCGTCTACAACCGCACCAGCTCCAAAACCGACCAGTTCATGCGGGAGCGAGCCCAAGGCAAACAGATCACCCCCGCCTACAGCTTGCCGGAACTGGTGCAACTGATGGAGCGGCCCCGCAAATTCTTGATCATGGTCAAGGCGGGTGCGCCGGTAGACGCAGTGATTGACGAGCTTAAACCCCTGCTGGATCCGGGGGATATCATCATCGACGGCGGCAACTCCCTCTACACCGACACCGATCGCCGTGCCGAAGCCCTCGCCCCCACCGGGATCCACTTTGTCGGCATGGGAGTGAGCGGCGGGGAAGAGGGAGCCCTGAACGGCCCCAGCCTCATGCCCGGCTGCAGCCCAGAGGCTTACCAACAACTGGAGCCCATCTTGACCAAAATTGCTGCTCAAGTGCCAGACGGCCCCTGTGTTACCTACCTGGGGCCCAAAGGGGGCGGGCACTACGTGAAGATGGTACACAACGGCATCGAATACGGCGATATGCAGCTGATCGCCGAGGTCTATGACCTAATGCGCAGGGCCTTGAAGCTGTCGGCCTCGCAGATGCAGGAGATTTTTCAGGCTTGGAATGAAACAGAGCTGGAATCTTTCCTAATTGAAATTACCGCCAAGATTTTCCAAACCCTGGATCCGGAAACCGGCAAGCCGTTGGTGGATCTCATTCTGGATAAGGCTGGGCAAAAAGGCACCGGTTTGTGGACAGTCAAGGACGCTCTAGATCTGGGGGTACCAGTGCCCACCATTGAAGCGGCGGTGCAAGCTCGCATCCTCTCGTCGATGAAAGAGGAGCGGGTGGCTGCCTCTGCCCAGTTGAAAGGGCCGGACGCCACTTTTGAAGGGGATCCCGATCGCTTTATCCAAGATCTGCGCGCTGCTCTCTATTGCTCCAAAATCTGCTCCTATGCTCAGGGGATGGCCCTGCTCAAAAAAGCCACCGTTGCCCACGGCTACGTCTACACCTTCAGCGAGATTCCGCGGATTTGGAAGGGGGGCTGTATCATCCGCGCCCGCCTCCTCGGTGAGATCCAATCGGCCTACAAACGGGATCCAGAGCTGGTGAACCTGCTGTTGGATGAGGAATTCGAGCAGGCCATCCGGGAGCGGCAGGGATCCTGGCGGCGGGTGGTGTCCACGGCGGCTGCCCTGGGGATCCCGATCCCGGCCATCAGCGCTTCTTTGGCCTACTACGACAGCTACCGTACCGCCAACCTGCCCCAGAACCTCACCCAAGCCCAGCGGGACTTCTTCGGGGCCCACACCTTCGAGCGCATCGACAGGCCGGGCGTCTTTCACCATGAGTGGAATGCCTGTTGCCGTTAGCAATGCGTAGCATCAAGAGGTCTCCGGAAAAAAGTTGAACCGCGCACCTCCGTATGGAAAGGCTCCCCTTCCTGAGGAAAATCCTCGCGGAAATGGGCTCCTCGGCTTTCTTCCCGCAGCAGCGCCCCCTGCGCTACCAGACGGGCCAGCAAAAGCAGACTGCCTGCCTCAGCCTCTTCCCGGCTGGCCCAAGGCTTTTCCTGCAGGGGAAGTGCCTTGACAAAGGCCAGAAAAGCCCGCAGCCGTGTTCCCTCCCGCACAACGCCCAAAGCTTCCCCAACTCGCTGCCTGAGAGCCGGCAGGATGTCGGGAGACGTCGCCAGAACGGGTAGCCTCTGCAGCTGTCGGGGAAAGCTCACCTCTCCCAAATCTTGCAAGGCAGCCAAGGCGGCCCGCTTGCCCATGACCAGCCCCTCCAAGAGACTGTTGGAAGCCAAACGATTGGCCCCGTGTAGCCCCGTGGAAGCCACCTCCCCAGCAGCATAAAGGCCCGGCAGGCCGGTGAAGCCGAAAGTGTCCGTTCGGATCCCACCCATCACGTAGTGAGCCGCGGGAACAACTGGGAGCAGATCCTTCGTGGGATCCAGCCCCAAGGCGCGGGCAGAGGCAACAACGGTGGGAAAGCGCTCCTCCAGATGTTCGACGACCCGCAGATCCAGGTAGGTTCCCCCTGTCTGCTGCCGCTCCCAGAAAACGGCCCGAGCTACCACATCCCGCGGCGCCAGCTCTCCCAGCTCCGCATAGCGAGGCATAAAACGCTCCCCCAAGGCGTTGAGGAGAACAGCCCCTTCTCCTCTTACTGCCTCGCTCACCAGCGCTCCATTGGGCAAGGCCGTGGGGTGAAATTGCACAAACTCCAGATCCCTGAGAGTGGCCCCTGCCCGCCAGGCCAGCACCATTCCGTCGCCGGTGGCCCCCGGGGGAGCTGTCGAGACGGGGAAAAGGCTGCCAAATCCTCCCGTAGCCAGGAGAACTGCCCCGGCCCTCACCTCCACCGGCCCTCCAGGGCCAAGCAGCAAGGCCCCCCCTACCCTGTCCCCCGCCAGCAAAAGGCTTAGGGCTGTGTAGCCCTGCAAAGGCAGCCTGTTGAGGCGAGCCAGCAAACCTCTCAGAAGCCACAGTCCGCTCCGATCCCCCCCCAGATGGCGTACCCGCGCTTGGGAGTGGCCCCCTTCCCGGACAGGTTGGGGATGGAAAGGAAGGCCCCAGCGCAAAAGTCTCTCCAGGTGCAAGGGTGCTTCCTCCACAATGGAGCGAGCCACCTTTTCTTCCACCAGGCCGCGGCCCGCTTGCAAGGTGTCTTGGATATGGGCTTCTACGTCCGCCTCATCCACAGGAAAAGCCACCCCACCCTGCGCCCAAGGGGTAGAGCCAGAGGGAAGGGGATCCTTGCTTACCACCAGAGTTGTCGCCCCCTGGGCTTCGGCCCACAGGGCTGCGTACACCCCCGCCACCCCTGCTCCCAGGATCAACAGGTCTGTTTCTAACAAGGGCGGCGCCCCGTTCTTCCCCTCCACCTCTAGGCTCCGGCGGGCACTGCCAGCATGGCCAGGATGGAACGGCGAGCCTTCTCAGCCACCTCCTGGGGCACCTGGATCACGTAGCGCATCTCCTGCAGGGAGCGGTAAATCTTTTCCAAGGTAATCTTCTTCATGTACTCGCAGACGGCTTCTGCCTTGACAGGGATGAACGTTTTGTCTGGAGCTTCTTTCTTGAGCCGGTGAAGAATGCCCACCTCGGTGGCCACCACAAACTCGCGGCTTTCTGAAGCTTTGGCGTAGCGCACCATGCCCTCGGTGGAGAGCAGCTTGGCATCCGGTTTGAGGAAGAGACAGCTAGAGCCGCAACTGCACTCCGGGTGAATGAGGAACTCTGCTCCAGGGTGCTCTTCCACCATCGCCTTGAGGTGCTCTTCCCGGATGCCAACATGCACGTGGCACTCTCCCGGAAAGAGATCCAGCTCCCTTCCGGTTACTTGAGCAACGTGGGCTCCCAGAAACATATCCGGCACGAAGAAGATGGGGCGATCCGGGGGCAGGCTGGCCACCACTTGAACTGCGTTGGCGCTGGTTACGCAGACATCTGCCAGAGCCTTGATCTCGGCAGCGGTGTTGACGTAGGCCACCACCAGGCCCTCAGGGCAGGCTGCCTTCCACCGCAGCACATCTTGCGGGCGAATGCTATCGGCCAAGGAACAGCCCGCCTCCAGATCCGGCAGCAGCACCGTCTTTTCCGGGTTAAGGATGGCAGCCGTCTCCGCCATAAAATGCACGCCCGCAAAGACAATCACCTGGGCGCTCGTCTTTTGAGCCTCCCGAGCCAGTCCTAAGGAGTCTCCCACAAAGTCCGCCACCTCTTGAACTTCAGGGAGCTGATACGAATGCGCGAGGATAACTGCCTGCCTTTCCTGTTTGAGCCGGGCAATCTCCTGGACGATTGTGGCAGTGTTGTGTAGCAATGGGGTTTCTCCCTTCATTTTCGACTTCTTGTCGCGACAGCGTTGCGTAGCAATAACGGTTTTGTTCCTCTGGAGGCTGGACACGATCTGAGGACTTTGTCCCGCTAATGCGTTTGCAGGAGCAGCGCGCAGCAATAACGGAAAGCCCATCTCCTGGAGTTGGTCGACTCTGCTTTGGGGGGTATCTGAGCCGGCAAGAGAAGCAACCCCCAACCCAGACGCCCGGCGAAGCCTTTCGCGGCGCCCGGTTGAGCTGGAGCTGGGCTTAGGTTGTCTTCTCAAAGTAGCATCAGTCGCAACAGCGTTGCGTAGCAATAAAGCAGTGTCCAGCGAGGACTTGGCTCAGGGTCACACCACCAGCAAAGAGAGATCCAAAGCCTTGGCCGAGTGGGTGAGCGCCCCGACGCTGACGTAATTCACGCCTGCCTCGGCCACTTGCCTGGCCCGTTCTGGGGTCATGTTGCCGCTGGCCTCCAGGGGAACTCTCCCTCCCACCCGTTGGACGGCGGCCTGGGTTTCTTCCAGGGTGAAGTTGTCCAGAAGGATGAGATCGGCTCCTGCTGCCAAAGCCTCTTCCAGTTCCTGGAGATCCCGCACCTCCACCTCCACCTTGAGGTGGTGGGGAGCACCTTCCTTGGCCCGCTTGACGGCTGCCAAAACGCCTCCCGCGCCGCGGTCGCAACAGCGTTGCGTGGCAATGATGTGGTTTTCCTTGATCAAAATGCCGTCGAACAGCCCAAAGCGGTGGTTTTTGCCGCCCCCTACCCGTACAGCATACTTCTCCAGGGCGCGCAGGCCGGGAGTGGTCTTGCGGGTGTCCAGAAGCTGGGTTGAGGTTCCCCGGAGAGCCTCTACATAGGTGCGGGTGAGGGTGGCAATGCCGGACAGCCTTTGGAGAAGATTGAGCGCCAGCCTCTCCCCCGCCAGAATGCCCTTCAGGGATCCCTTGAGGTGGGCCACCTCTTGACGGACAGCCACCCTGGCCCCTTCCTCCACTCCAGGGATGAACTCCACCTGGGGATCCGCCAGCCGAAAAACCCGCTTGGCAATCTCCAGGCCGGCCAGGATCCCTGTCTCCTTGGCCAGGATTACCGCCTCACCCTCCAGTCCTGGGGGTAGGGTCAGCTCTGTGGTGAGGTCGCCGTGCCCCAGGTCTTCCCACAGCCAAGCGCAAAGGGTCTCCTCTGGTAAGTAAACTTCTTCCATTTTCGGTTTGGTTTTAGCTAGACCGCCGGGAAGCCCCACCCTCTGTTAGTGACTAGTGGCTAGTCACTATCCACTCACCACTATCCAGGGTGAGGGTCGGGATGAGAGGCAAGGACACGATGCTTTGTCCTTACTGGTGCTATGACCGGCGTAGCAGGATTTTATACGCTCATCATGAGAACTTTTATAAACTCATCATGAGAACTGCCTATCAATATCGCTTACGCCCTACCTCTAGCCAAGTTGCTCTAATGGAGCAATAGCTAGAGTTGTTGCGGAAGCACTATAACTATCGCTTGGCAGAGCGCTTTGCGTGGTGGGAACACAATCGCTGTGACATCAATGCTTGTCCCTTAATCTGTCACTTGCC
>NZ_JANSIA010000067.1:0-12965 GCF_047461835.1 Synechococcus sp. R60.1
TTGTACTTCATCAAAGCGCATTCCTCCCGGCACTGACCCTACGGGTACAGTGCGGGGCTCCTGCGATTTCTAGCTGAGATCTGGAGCCGGGAATGGCCTACGGCTCACCCGCGCCCTCGGAAAGCAGAGCTAGAGGAGAGGCAGCTGAAACAGGCGAGCGGCATTTTGGCTGGTTTCTTCTGCCAGTTTTTCCGGCGGGATTCCCAACAGCTCCGCCAAGGTTTGGGCCACCCGCTGCACATAGGCCGGCTCATTGCGTTTGCCGCGGAAGGGGGTGGGAGCCAGAAAAGGGCAATCGGTTTCCACCAAAAGCTGGGATAGGGGCACCTCCAAGGCCGACCGGCGGACAGTCTCGGCGTTCTTGAAAGTAACAATGCCGCTGAAGCTGATGTAGCAGCCCAGCTCCACAAACTGCCGGGTTTCCACCGGGGATCCGCTCCAGCAATGCATCACCGCCCGCACTGGCCCCCCCGTGGCCATGGCCTCCTTGAGGATGGCGTAGGTGGCTGCTGCCGCCTCGCGGCAATGGACGATCAACGCCAGATCCTGCGCTTGGGCAATGGCAATCTGGGCCCAGAAGGATTCTTTTTGCCGCTCGATATCCGCCGGGTTGGACTTGTAGAAATCCAGGCCCGTCTCCCCGATAGCCACCACTCGCTCGTCGCTGGCGGCCAGGTGGGCGATCTTTTCGGCCAAATCGGGCTGCCACTGGCCCGCCTCCAAAGGGTGCAGCCCCACCGACAAAAATACTTCCGGATACTGGTCGGCAATGGCCTGCAACTGGGGGAATTCTGCCGGTGTTACACAAGAATGCACCAAACGCCGGATCCCCGTCTGACGCCAGCGCTCGGCCACCTGGGGCAGATCCGCGGCAAAATCGGGGTAATTGAGGTGGACGTGAGTATCCACCAAAGGAGCAGCAGGTAAGACGGCGGTGCTCAAGGCTCAGCTCCCCAACAATCGTGTTGCCAACCTTATCCAATTGTAAAAGCTGTCCCCGGCCTGCTTGGGATCCCTTCCGGCGCTCCCGTTTGCCGGCGAGATCCCCTTGCGACGGCTCCTGTGGGAGCAGGATGATCCACAATGATTGAGGAAACCTTACGCCGGAGGTTTGTTATGGCCCGTACCCCCTCAACCATGCTGCCTTTGGGCACCCCAGCCCCTGACTTCAGCCTGCCGGATGTGGTGAGCGGCCAAACCATCTCCCTCTCCACCTTTGCCGACAAGCCGGCCCTGCTGGTGATGTTCATCTGCCAGCACTGTCCCTATGTGAAGCACGTGCAAGAGGAGCTGGCCCGCCTTGGCAGAGATTACAAGGATCGCGGCGTCGGCATTGTAGCCATCAGCGCCAACGATGTGGAGAAATACCCGGATGACAGCCCAGAGAACTTGAAGAAGATGGCCGAGACCTTGGGCTTTACCTTCCCCTTCTGCTACGACGAAACCCAAGAGGTGGCCAAAGCCTTCACCGCCGCCTGCACCCCCGACTTTTTCTTGTTCGACGCGGATCGCAAGTTGGTCTATCGGGGTCAACTGGACGACAGCCGTCCCAGCCTGACCGATGTGCCGGTGACGGGCAAAGATTTGCGGGCGGCGCTGGATAACCTTCTGGCCGGCAAGCCCATCGATCCCGACCAAAAGCCCAGCCTGGGCTGCAACATCAAGTGGAAACCTGGCAATGAGCCTGCTTATTTCGCTGGGTAGATCCCGCTTTTTTGAATCACGGCCAGGGCCTGTCGATGCAAGCTGGGGTTGGCCGCCGCCAGCACTTCTCCGGTGGAGGTGCGGGTTAAGGGATCCCCTCGCCAATCGGTAATCACGCCACCGGATCCCTCAATCACCGGCACAAGGGCAGCAAAATCGTAGAGGGCAAGGCCACACTCCATCACCAGATCCACACAGCCGCTGGCCAGCAGGCCGTACTGGTAGCCATCGCCGCCATAGGAGGTGATGTGAACCGCCTGGCTGAGCCCCTGGAAGCACCGTTGTTGGTCGGGTTGGGTGAACAAATCAGGGGTGGTACAGCTCAAGTAGGCGCGGCTGAGGTCGGTATTGGCCTTGGTTTGAGCAGCCTGTCGGTGAGAGGGGGTTATCCATTGAGTGGGCTGTCCCCGCACCCCCAGCCAGCGTTCCCGCAACACCGGTTGATCGATGATGCCCAAAATGGGGCGGTCTTCTTCCAAGAGGGCAATCAGAGTAGCAAAGGTGGGCTTGCCGGTGGAAAAGGCGATGGTGCCATCCAAGGGATCCAAAACCCAAGTGTAGAGGGATCCCGTCTGGTGAAAACCAAACTCTTCGCCAAGGATGCTGTGTTCTGGCACTTGGGCCATCAGCAAAGCTCGCATGGCCCGCTCTGCCTCCCGGTCGGCCACCGTCACAATTGGGGAGCGGGCCTCTTTGTATTCGGCTTGCAGTTCTCCGCGAAACAGGGGGCGAATCACCGCTCCGGCAGCATCGGCCAGGGCCTGGGCCAGTTCAATCCACTCTGCCTTGACCACCTTTTGCCCACCCTATTTGCGCGTCTCCCCTCTTAGCATAGAGTAAGGGTTTCCCCCCGGTTATGCGGTCTGGCCTGCTCTTAACTCCTCTGGAATGGCTTTGGACGGCGATTGGGGTCCTCCTGACCATTTTGGGCACCCTAACCCATTTGAGTTTTCCGCCCGGGCTGCCTGGGTTGGGGGGATACAGCTTTTCGCTGCAAATCGGGGGCGTGTTGCTGACGGCTTGTTTGGCGGGGCCGGTGGCGGCGGTGTGCGCCCAGATCGTCTACCTGGGGTTGGGGCTGGCAGGGCTACAGGTGTTTGCCCAAGGGGGAGGGTGGCAGTACCTATACCAGCCTGCCTTTGGCTACTTGCTGGGGTTTCTGCCAGGAGCCTGGGCCTGCGGGACAATTGCTTTTCCGCAACGGGATCCCTATCCACCCCCTTCTCCTCTGGCCCGCCAACGTGCTGTCGATGGGAAGCGGTGGGCAGAAGGGATCCCTGACTCCCCGGTGGGCCTCCAAGAGTTGGGATCCGGCAGCTTGGTGGCTTTGGCCTTGGTTCACCTGACCGGGATTCTCTACCTTTTGGCCACGCAACCCTGGAATGGGGAGTTGCTGAGGTTGATAGGGCTTTACTCCGGCTATACTCTGCCGGGACAGCTCATCGTGGCCAGCTTTGTTGCAGTGATAGCGTTGCTGTTGCGGCGCTTGCTGCTGCTCTGAAGCAAGGGAATCAACTCTGCGCAAAGGCCCATGCAGATTTAGGTCGTGGCGCATCTTTTCTCAAGCTGCAGAGGCAGAAAGTAGCTTAGAGCCGTGCTAACGGCAGTCCCTGAGGGGAGTGTAGATTCTAGTCAGGTCTTGTGAGGATTGACGGGTTTTCGTGAGGAACTGAGGGATGCAACGTACTGCTCTGATCCTTTTGGCCACCGGCCTTTTGGCAACCGGGCTGGCTGCCTGTGGAGATGGCGGCAGCTCAGGGGGTTCGATCCTGCCCCCACCCCAAGGCCCAACGGTTTCGTTTATCAATGCGCCCACCTCGGTGCGGGTGGGCACCTCCACGCCGGCCTTCACGGTGCAGGTGAGTGTGCCCGGCGGTGCTCGTCCAACGCAGTTCCTCGAGCTGGAAACTTTCAACCCCAGCGGCGTGCGCGTGCAAAGGGAATTCTTCAGCCCACAGCAGGCCGGCTGTAACCCTGGGGCCACCTTTTGTAGCTTCAGTACCGATTTCCGCGTTGCCCTCGGGGATCCCATCGGCGTTTGGCAGTTCCGGATTACCGCGTTTGACCAACAGAATCGCTCCGGATCCCAAACACTGCTGATTACAGCCTTCCAGTAGGCAAGCAGAGTTGCCGGTTTTGAGGCGAGGCCATTCACTCCAGAGGGGAATGGCCGCCACAGGTCGTGCCAGCGGGACGGAGTTGCAACAAGACTGAATCTCGTGAATCTCGCTCACCGCTGCTGCAACCCATGACCAGCAGCAACTTTGTCGCTACCCCGCCAGCAGGAGCTCCCTGGGCATCCGTTCTCCCATAGCTAGGGCAACCAGCAAGGTTCGGCAAAAACAGGGCCAGAGGCATGCTCCCTCAAGCGATGAGCCAGTTATCACTTGGGTTCGCAAGCTGCCCAAGGCGGGATCCCCTACTCCAGGTCTCGACGGTTGGGGTTGCGGGAGGGGTCGTTGCTCAAAAAACCAAACACAAAAAGCCCCACAAAAAAGATGACAACCGCGTAAACAGAGATTTTCAGTAACAGCATAGTTTCAGCAACCCGTTTCCGACTGAATGAACCGATGAGGCGCTAAGGCAATGGTAAAGCAAGGGCGAACCACCCCAGAAAGGGGATCCCGTCAAACCTGAGACCCCGCAAAACTTCTTCACAACATCATACCTCTCAGAGGGCCTTTTTCCCGCAAATGGCCCCAGTCTCCCCCCGAGAGATCCTTTCATCCCATCCTCAGAAAAGGCTGCAAAGCCCGGCATGTCGGGGATCCCCGGCAAGAGCAGAGATTGTTAAGAAATATTTTGGACTGGAAACAAAGATTGCCGCTCCTCAGCGGCGGCAGCGCTCGCGGGCGACCGGGACATAGGAAGATATAATTTGTGGCTTTGCCGGGTCTTGCCGGACCTGTGTTGGATTTGCCCATGCCTTTTGATCGGTTAGGCCACTTAGAGGTTCTGGATGGGCGGTCGGGAGCTCAGCCGCAACCTTCGTCGGGGATCTATCGGCCCCAGGAGTTGCTGCTTTCCGATGGGATCCCGGCTTTTCTGCACCACTGGCCCCAGGGATCCCCTTGTGGAAGGGTGTTGCTTTTGCACGGCAAAGGGGATCACGGCGGCGGGTTTTGCCCTTTGGCCGGCGAGTTGGCTGCTCAAGGGTGGGAGGTTTTGGCTCCCGACATGCGGGGATTTGGTCGCTCCGGCGGGATCCGCTGCTGGATCGACCGCTTCAGCCAATATCAAGCGGATCTGGAGAGGATCGCCCAGCAGGTCTGGCCGCAGAAAGGGATCCCGCAGATCTGGTGCGGGTACAGCGCGGGGGCCAACTGGGTTACGGAATATGCCCTTGCCCATCCCGGCCAGGTGCAGGGCCTGATCCTCATCTCTCCCGCTTTTCGCATCGACCACTATTTCACCCCTTTGACCCACGCCCTTTTGCAAGTTTTGGACAGGGTTGCTCCCCAGCTGGCCTTGACCGGCCTCTACGAGCCGGCGCGGGTGACTTCCCTACCCGAGCAGCAAGCCGCCTTTGCGGCGGATCCCTACATGTGCGGTGTGACGCGGGCCAGATTTACAGCCGAACTGGCGCGCAGCGGGCAGCGCTGCCTTGATCAAGCCCATCGGCTCCGCCTGCCGGTTTTGCTGCTTTACACCTCCGCCGATATCGTCGTCAATCCTGCGGGAGCTGTGGATTTTGCCCGTCGGCTGCCCCAGGGAGAGATCCACGATTTTCCCCGGTCGCGCCACGATCTTTTGCACGACTGCCAAGCGGAAGCGGTAAAAGAGACCCTCCACCGCTGGCTGGCTCGGCATTTTCCCTCTGCCCCGGATGTCGCCCCTCGCCCAACGACCAGCTCAGCCCCTACCGACCTCATGGCAAAATAGAAACGCCCTCTTTCCCCCTGCTCTCATGAGCCAAGACCTGATCTACCGTCCCCGTCGGCTGCGGCGCACAGAAGCCTTCCGCCAGATGGTGCAGGAAACCCACCTGCGGGTGCAGGATCTGATCTATCCCCTGTTTGTCATGGAGGGGGAGAACCAGCGGCAGGAAGTGGAGTCGATGCCCGGCTGCTACCGCTACACCCTAGACCTGCTGCTAAAGGAGGTGGAAGAAGCCGCTCAACTGGGGATCCCGGCGGTGGCCCTGTTCCCGGTGGTGCCGGAAGAGAAAAAGGATCCCACCGGGCGGGAGTGCTTCAACCCGGAAGGCTTGATCCAGCGGTCGGTGCGGCGGATTAAACAGGAAATCCCCGAGATCTTGGTGGTAACCGATGTGGCTTTGGATCCTTACAACAGCGACGGCCACGACGGCATTGTGCGGGATGGGGTGATCCTCAACGACGAGACGGTGGAAGTTTTGGTCAAGCAAGCCCTCTCCCAAGCAGAGGCGGGAACCGACATTGTGGCCCCCTCGGACATGATGGACGGTCGTGTCGGTGCCATTCGGGAGGCCCTGGATGACCAAGGCTATACCGATGTGGCGATCCTGGCCTACTCCGCCAAATATGCCTCTGCCTTCTACGGCCCCTTCCGCGATGCCCTGGGATCCGCGCCCAAATCCGGAGACAAAAAAACCTACCAAATGGATCCCGCCAATGCTCGGGAAGCCATCAAGGAAGTGGAGCTGGACGAAGCCGAGGGGGCGGACATGGTGATGGTGAAGCCGGCCCTGGCCTACCTGGACATCATCTACCGAGTTAAGGAATCGACGGATCTGCCCGTGGCTGCCTACAACGTCAGCGGCGAGTACGCCATGATCAAAGCCGCCGAACAAAAAGGCTGGATCGACGGCAAAAAAGTGATGTTGGAATCCCTGCTGGCCATGAAGCGGGCCGGTGCCGATATCATCCTCACCTACTTTGCCAAAGAGGTGGCCTTGCTTCTCAAACAAGCCTAGGCAGAGGCAGCCTACGGCCTGGCAGACGGCTGGGTGGACTGCCCGATCCAGGAAGGGTGGGTGTTCTTCTCGTCGTCCGCCACCCAGGTACTGGGATCCACCAAACGCACCTGAATTTGATTGCGTGGCACCCGATTCAGCCGTTCCTTGATCAGGGCCTCCTGCTGCAAGGGATCCATACCTCGATCCACCCCCTCCTGCAGCCGAGAAATCCGAGTGGACAAGACCTCGATATGCCGCTCCAGAACCTGGAGCCGGTGGTGCTGAGCCAACTGCACCGGCAAGAGGCGATACAAACCACTGAGGGCAGCCGCCGTAAACAAGACATTCACCCCGATGTGACAGGCCATCTCCCAGACTTGAGGCTCGTGGCCAGGTTCTTGCCGTCCGCGCCGGCGGGAGCGCTGGACAGGGATCGTCCGCCGACCGGAAATTGGGAGAGAGGAGGGAAACCCTGCCCGAACCAGGGATCCCTGCCCTTGGGAGCGATGCACTCGTGGAGCAACAGAGATGTCCAGCCGCGGCCCAGCAACCTGCTCTGCACGCATAGACACGTGGCGAGCCGGGGTACGGGAAGAAGACTTGGGTGTCACGGGTGAAGGGAAGAAAATAGGGGGACGATGAACCACCTCTGCTGCCAAGAAGCGCAGCTAGGGCCTATTGAAGCCGATTTTTCCAGGTGTGTCAGGCTTTGCCGCAAAACATTTTTATTCTTGGGCTTTCTTGGGCTCTGCCACTTCGCCAAGCTCAGCAAACGGATGGCGGGATCCCAGGCAATGGCCAACGCGGGGCAGGAAACGCGCTAGGCTAGAGGTTCGAATAGCGGAAAGGCTCTGCACCGTTCAAAGGACAAGGGCGGCACAGGGCTTGTGCAGATGCAAGTCGGATCCACATCATGCGCATTGTCATCACGGGTGGAAGTGGTTTTATCGGGCGTCGCTTGGTGGCCCGTTTGCTGGAGCAAGGGGATCAGGTTTTGGTCTTGACCCGCCGCCTGGAGCAGGCCCGCCGCATTTTGGGGGAATCCCCCAACCTCAAGCTGCTGCCCTACGATCCCTACCAACCGCAAGCCTGGGCAGCCGCCCTGGAAGGGTACGAGGGGATTGTCAACTTGGCCGGAGAGCCTTTGGCTTCTTCTCGCTGGACAGAGACCAAGAAAAAAGAAATCCGTCGTAGCCGTGTGGAAACCACCCAGGCCCTTGTCCAAGCCCTCGCCTCCCTCAACCAAAAGCCCCAGGTGATGATCAGCAGCTCGGCGGTGGGTTACTACGGATCCCATCCGGCAGGAGAACCCTTAACAGAGACGGATCCCCCGGCCCAAGATTTTCTGGCAGGAGTCTGTCAGGCCTGGGAAGCTGCCGCCCGGCCGGTTGAGGAATTGGGGATCCGTTTGGCCATCGTGCGCACAGGGATTGTGTTGGGGCCGGATGGAGGAGCGCTGGGGCAGATGTTGGCTCCCTTCCAATTTTTTATCGGCGGAACGATCGGCTCCGGCAAACAATGGCTGTCTTGGATCCACCGCGAGGATTGGGTGAGCTTGGTCTGCTTCCTGCTGGAGCAGGGATCCGGAGTGTTCAACGCCACCGCTCCCAACCCGGTGCAGATGGAAGAGTTTTGCCGAACCTTAGGCCAGGTCTTGGGTCGCCCCTCTTGGTTGCCTGTGCCGGAGCTGGCGTTGGAACTGCTGTTGGGCGAGGCAGCTCAAGTGGTTTTGACGGGGCAGAAAGTGATCCCGCAAGCGGCTTTGCAGATGGGCTTTACCTTCCAGTACCCACAACTGAAAGAGGCATTACGACAGATCCTCCTCCCCCGCTGACTTCTCTCTACGCCAATTATTCTTCCGTGAAATCGGCTTCCACCACCCCTGAAGCAGAGCTGGGATCAGGGCTGGCAGCCGCAGTGGGTGCCGGAGCCGGTCGCGATGCCTGGGGCACTTGCACAATTTGGGGAGTAAAGATGAATAGGTTGTACACCGTGTTGCGGCGGATGTTGTCCATCATCTCCAGGAACAGCTCGTAGCCCTCGTTCTTGTACTCGATCAGGGGATCCTTCTGACCGTAGCCTCGCAGGCCCACAGCTTCCCGCAGCGCCTCCATCTGCTGCAGGTGTTCCCGCCAGAGGGTGTCCACCTGTTGCAACAGGAAAAAGCGCTCTGCCTTGCGCATCAAACCGGGCTCAAAGGTATCCAGAAAAGCCTCTTTGGCCTCATAGGCCAGCTCTGCCTGCTTGATCAGGTAGTCCAAGATCTGCTCGTAGGAGAGATCCCGCAGATCCTCAACCTTGAGGTTTTGCTTCAGGAGCGGCACAAACTCCTGCATCTTGGCGGTCAGCTTGTCAATTTCCCACTCTTCCGGGGGCAGCTCTGGGTTGACATGCGCTCGCACGATCTCGCCAACGGTTTTGCGCACATAGTCAAGGATCTTGGTCTTGAGGTTTTCCCCCTCCAAGATGCGCCGCCGCTCTGAGTAGATGGCCCGCCGCTGGTTGTTCATCACCTCGTCATACTCGAACACCTGCTTGCGCATGTCGAAGTAGTATACTTCCACTTTTCTCTGCGCATTCTCCAGGCTGCTGCTGAGCAGCGGGTGCTCGATGGGCATATCCTCCTCCACCCGGAACATGTCCATGAGCTTGGCTACCCGGTCGCCACCGAAAATCTTGAGCAGGTTGTCTTCCAAGCTGAGGAAAAACCGCGAGGAGCCGGGATCCCCTTGTCGCCCGGCGCGGCCCCGCAGCTGGTTGTCGATACGGCGGGATTCATGGCGCTCCGTACCGATCACATGCAGGCCCCCCAGCCTCACCACCTCTTCGTGCTCGGCCTCAGTAATTTTTTCGTACTCGGCTTTGATGCTGTTGTAAACCTCCCGCAGTTGCAAAATTAGCGGATCCTGCACCGGCGCTTTCTCGGAAGCTACTGCGATGAGATCCTCCACCACCAGCTCTGGCAGACGGTTCAGCCCATACTTGGTCACGGCTGCTGCCACCACTTCGTCTAAAGCTTGGTTGGTGCGGGCCGACAGCTCACAGGGGTAAAAATTGGGGGAGACCACCGTCCAGGATTTTTTCGGCTTGGGTGCTGTCCCACCAAATCCCTGGCCACCCCCCCGTCCCACCATCTGAACGGATCCCAAGGGGTTGTCGGCGTCCAATTGAGCCAGCTTGGGCATCAGCCGTTCCCGCAGCTTGAGGCGGGCCATGTACTCCGCATTGCCTCCCAAGATGATGTCCGTGCCTCGACCGGCCATGTTGGTAGCAATGGTTACAGCGCCTTTTCGCCCCGCCTGGGCAATGATCTCCGCCTCCCGCTCCACGTTTTCTGGCTTGGCGTTGAGGAGGTTGTGGGGGATCCCCATTTCCTTGAGCATGGCCGAGAGGCGTTCGGATTTTTCCACACTGGTGGTGCCCACAAGGACGGGGCGCCCCTGGGCGTGCATGTGGGCAATTTCCTCGGCAACCGCTTGCCACTTGGCCCTTTCGGTCTTGTACACCAAGTCGGGGGCATCTTTGCGGCGGATGGGTCGGTTGGTGGGGATCACCGTAACTTCCAGGTTGTAGGTTTTGCCGAACTCGGCCTCCTCAGTGCGAGCCGTGCCCGTCATGCCGGAAAGCTTGGGATAGAGCAGAAAAAGGTTTTGGTAGGTGATGGTGGCCAGGGTTTGGCTCTCGCTTTGAATCGGCACCCCCTCTTTGGCCTCCACCGCCTGGTGCAGCCCATCGGACCAGCGACGACCGGGGAGCACCCGCCCGGTGAACTCGTCCACGATCACCACCTCTTGATTGCGGACGATGTAGTGGACATCCTTGATGAAGAGCTCTTTGGCCTTCACCGCGTTAAAGACAAAGTGCGCCCAGGGATCCTTGGGATCAAACAGGTCAGAGACCCCCAGCAACCGCTCGGCGGCTTCAAACCCCTCGTCGGTAAGGATGACGTTGCGGGCTTTTTCATCCACCTCATAGTGTTCATCTCGGATCAGCTCCCGCGCCACCTGGGCTGCCCGCAGGTATTTTTCGGAGGGGCGAGCCACCTGACCGGAGATGATCAGGGGAGTGCGGGCCTCGTCGATAAGGATTGAGTCCACCTCGTCGATGATGCAGTAGTTAAAGGGCCGTTGCATCACCTCTTTGATATCGGTGGCCATGTTGTCCCGCAGGTAGTCGAAGCCCAGCTCGCTGTTGGTGCAGTAGGTGATGTCGCAGTTGTAGCTGCGGCGCTTTTCTTCGGGTGACATGCCCTCTTGCACTAGGCCGACCGTCAGGCCCAAGAAACGGTGCACCTGCCCCATCCACTCCGAGTCGCGCCGCGCCAAGTAGCCGTTGACGGTAACGATGTGAACCCCCTTCCCAGTCAGGCCGTTCAAGTAGGCAGGCAGGGTGGCGACCAGGGTTTTCCCCTCGCCGGTTTTCATTTCGGCAATCTGGCCTTCGTGCAGCACCATGCCGCCGATGAGCTGTACTTCGTAATGGCGCAAGTTCAAAACTCGCTTGGCGGCCTCCCGCACCACGGCAAACGCCTCCGGCAAGAGATCGTCCAGAGATTCTCCTCTGTCCAAGCGCTGGCGAAACTCTGTGGTCTTGGCCTTGAGCTCCGCATCCGAAAGAGAGGCGATCTCGATCTCCAGCGAGTTGATCAACTTGACGACAGGACGGTACCGCCGGATCTTCCGATCGTTAGGATCCCCGAGGAGCTTTTGTAGGGTTTGGAGCATGGGCAAGCCTAGGCCAATGAAGGACATTGATTGATTAACGATGCAATTCTACCATTTTGACTTGGCCGGCCAGGGAGAGGTTGGCCTGGATGAGCTGAGAGCAAAACACCAGAGCCATCGGATAGATGAGGAGAGCCGGCAGTTACTTGCAGTCCGCGGCGAGAAAATGTCAGTCTAGGGAAGGGATCCCGACCAAACCGTACTCTGCCGAGGCTCATGAATTTTTTGGGTGTTGGACTGCCGGAAATGTTGGTTATCTTTGCGGTGGCTCTCTTGGTTTTTGGGCCCCGCAAACTGCCGGAGATTGGTCGCACGCTGGCCAAAACCCTGCGCAGCCTGCAGGATGCTTCCAGAGAGTTCGAGGCGCAACTGAACAAAGAGGCCCAAGAGCTGGAAAAAGCCACCCGCGGGACAACGGCTGCTGCCACTCCCAAGGCTTCCCGAACAGCAGCCGCGGCTGAGCCCAAAGCCGAGTCGGTCGCCACAGCCGATACACCCACCTCAGAGATGGCTCCCCCCCCATCCGCAGCCGACGACGCTCAAACAGCAGACGCTGCCTAACCTATGGCCCGCTTCAACCCCCTTTGCTTCGGCCTGGAAATCACGCGCCTGTTCGAGCAAGGGCAGTCCTACTTTGCTCCTGCTAAGGTGGAGACCTGGCTGCGGCAGCATGGCCAAAACCCGTCTGACTATGAGATCTCGTTTCACCAGGAACTGCCCCCTGCCGGCTCTTCTGCGGCGATGTGGATTCGCATCGACTTGAAGCGTTGGGATGGCCAGCCGGTGGATCCCTGGCTATTGGAAGAGATCAACCGGGTAGATTGAGAATGGATTGCTCTTGGGGAGAGCCAGTCCCCACAAAGTTGAGGCTGTTGTCTACCGATGCCCAGTGCCACCCTGTTGGTATCTTGCCCTGATCAAAAAGGGCTGGTAGCCAAGCTCTCCAGCTTCATCTACAGCTACGGCGGCAACATCATTCACGCCGATCACCATACGGATCCCGAGGCAGGACTGTTCTTGAGCCGCATCGAGTGGGACTTGCAGGGCTTCCAACTGGAGCGAGGGGAAATTGTCCCCGCCTTTTCGGGTATTGCCCGTGGGATCCAAGCCAACTGGGAACTGCATTTTTCCGACACTCGCCGTCGCATTGCGTTGTGGGCCAGCAAGCAAAGCCACTGCCTTTTGGATCTGATCTGGCGGCAAAGGGCGGGAGAACTGCCCGCCGAGATCCCCTTGATCATCAGCAATCACCCCGACCTGGAATCGGTGGCCCGCTCCTTCGGTATCGATTACTACCACATCCCCGTTTCTCCAGAGGGCAAAGCCGCAGCCGAAGCCCGTCAGCTCGCTCTCCTGCAGGAATATCGAATTGACCTGGTGGTGTTGGCCAAGTACATGCAGGTCTTGAGTGGGTCGCTGCTCCGCCAAGCCCCGCCGGTCATCAACATTCACCATTCCACCCTGCCCGCCTTTGCCGGAGCCAACCCCTACCACCGCGCCCATCAACGGGGGGTGAAGATCATCGGCGCGACTGCCCACTATGCCACCGAAGATCTGGACGAAGGGCCGATCATCGAGCAAGACGCCGATCATCGAGCAAGACGTGGTGCGGGTCAGTCACCGCGATACCGTTGCCGACCTCGTCCGCAAAGGCCGCGACA
>NZ_JANSIA010000067.1:13065-17325 GCF_047461835.1 Synechococcus sp. R60.1
GCCGATCATCGAGCAAGACGTGGTGCGGGTCAGTCACCGCGATACCGTTGCCGACCTCGTCCGCAAAGGCCGCGACATGGAACGCCTAGTCCTGGCACGGGCAGTGCGGTATCACCTGGAGAATCGGGTGCTGGTGTACCACAACAAAACGGTGGTGTTTGCCTGATCAGCCCGCGGGCGCAGCGTCGCTCAACGGGATCCCTTTCTGTTCTCGCAGGAGAGCCAAGATCTCGTCCTTCACCTCTTGGAAGGAAGAAGTGCGCTTGAGACTGTAGTCGCGCCGACTGGGGAAATCAACCCGGAGCTCCCGTTTCACCCGCCCAGGATGGGACGTGAGTACATAGATGCGCTGGGCCAGAAAGACGGCCTCTTCCACATCGTGGGTAATCATCAAAATTGAGGTGCGCGTGCGCTGCCAGAGATCCAGCAAAAACTCCTGCATCGTCTCCTTGGTTTGCACGTCCAAAGCGCCAAAAGGCTCATCCATGAGCAAAATCTTCGGCTGGGCCGCCAGAGCTCGGGCAATGGCCACCCGCTGCTGCATACCGCCCGAAAGTTGCCTGGGCAGGGCCTTAGCAAAACGCTCTAGACCGACGATATCTGACGATATCTGGGGAGAAGAAGTCATAAGCCCTGAAGTTCAGGTAACTGTGCAGCCAGCTTGAGAACAGCTGTTCGCTGGCCCAGATTCTGGAGTCGGGTTGAGATAAGCAGCAAATAGTTAAGTTGGCTACAGAATCCCCTGACTTGTTGCTTAGGTCTGCTTTGAATCTTGGGTCTTCTTTGAGATTTATAGGATCCCTCAATACTCGATAGGATCCCTCAATACTCGAAGGTCATGGGCGGGAAGCGGGAAGGGCGGGATCTGAGCTGGGCGGGTTCAGAGGCAGGAGCGGGATCCCGAAAGGCTTTTGCCTCCTGCTGAAGGTGTTGCATGGCCTGCTCGATTTCCTGAAGTCGCGCGTGGATTTGCCCTTGCCGCTCTCGAATAAACTCTAGCTCTTGGTTGAGCCGCTGCTTTTCGACAGTGAGCTGCTGCATTTCGGCATAGAGGGCGGATTCGGTTTGGCGGCGAGGGATCGAGCGCAGCTTGGGGCGAGGTCGAGTTCGGGGCACACGGGGCAAGCTCATAAGGGGGGATCCCGGAAAACGGCTTGCGCCTATCCTAGCGTACTCTTGGCGGCCCTTCTATTCCTAGGTAGGATCCATTCGTCTGGTGTGGAAAACAGCGATGGTGGAAACTGGAGCAGACCTGTTGCAACGCTACGGCAGCGGTGAGCGGGACTTCAGCAACAGCCAACTGGCCGGAGCTGATCTGGCCGGGGCCGACTTGGCCGGGATCGACTTGGGGGGATCCATTCTCCGCCAGGCAAAGCTGGCCTCTGCCAACCTGGAGCGGGCCTACCTGAGCGGCGCCGACCTCAGCCAAGCGGATCTGCAGGGATCCAACCTGCGGCTGGCCAACCTAGAGAAAGCCAAGCTGCAGGGATCCCGATTGCAAGGAGCCAACTTGCGTGGGGCCAACCTGGCGGAAGCGGACTTGAGCGAAGCCGATCTCAGCCAAGCGGACCTGGCAGGGGCCAATCTCACCGGGGCCAACTTGAGAGGAGCCCTTCTTGCCCAGTGCAAACTCAAGCTGGCCAACCTGCGAGGGGCTTGCTACGACGCCACCACTCAGATGGAAGCGGGTGTTACACCGGTGGAGCTGGGCATGGTTCAAGCCTAGAGGGGGAAATGGGGCTAGTCCTCCGGCTCCAAGTCCAGGATCTCCTGAATTTCGGCATCGGTATAGCCCACCGCCCGCAACTTCTCCGATACCGTCTGAATCTCCCCTGGAGACAAATCCTGCTGCCGTACCCGATCCCAGAGATTGGCCACAATCTGCAGCAGCAAACCGCTGCTCTCCGCCTCAAACAGCTCAAAAGCCGTGGCTAGCTCAATGGCCTGCAACACCTCCTCGGCACTGCCAATCGGCTGATCGAGGGATCGTTCCTCCAGCTCCACCAGCAACTGGCGCAGTTGGTTCAGGCCATCCCCAAGAGCAGACATACAGCAGGCTCCACAACGGCACTCGAACCCTCACCCTAGCAGACCCCTATCATTCCGCAAAAGGAATCCCGCCAATTCTGCGGCAGCTACAGCTATTCTGATTAAGAGAGCGATTCAACTGCAATCGAGGCGATTGTCGAGTCAGCATAGACAATCAACAACACCCAAACAACACCGAGAGGAGATGCATGAGTATGGCCCCAGTGAACGTCCTGCCCAATACCCCCCAGCCTTTAGCCGATGAGGGTGGCACCACCTTGGACTATGGCAGCGCGGTTTACCGGCAGGCCTACTCTCGCATCAACGGCATTGTGATCGAAGGGGAACAAGAAGCCCACGACAACTACCTCAAGCTGGCCGAGATGTTGCCGGAAGGGGCAGAGGAGCTGCACAAGCTGGCCAAGATGGAATTGCGGCACATGAAAGGCTTTCAATCCTGCGGCAAAAACCTGCAGGTAGAGCCGGATAGGGAGTTTGCCCGCACTTTCTTCGCCCCTTTGCGCAACAATTTCCAAAAAGCGGCAGCAGCCGGAGACCTAGTTACCTGCTTGGTCATTCAGTCGCTGATCATCGAATGCTTTGCCATTGCCGCCTACAACATTTACATCCCCGTCGCCGATGAGTTTGCCCGCAAGATCACCGAGGGGGTGGTCAAGGATGAATATCTGCACCTCAATTTTGGAGAGCGCTGGCTAGGGGAGCATTTTGGCGAGGTCAAAGGGCAGATCGAAGCGGCCAACGCCCAGAACCTGCCCTTGGTCTGGCAGATGCTGCAGCAGGTGGACCAGGATGTAGAAGCCATCTATATGGATCGCGAGGCCATCGTCGAGGATTTTATGATTGCCTATGGAGAGGCGCTGGCCAACATCGGCTTCAGCACCCGCGAGGTGATGCGCCTCTCAGCCCAGGGTTTGCGGGCAGCATGACCCACCTCAGCATTCATCCTCTGCCGGCGGACTGCAGTTCTAGGCTGGCTACAGGCGGGTATGGACATGTTTTGATGGGATCCATCAGTTATCCAAGCGGGTAAACCTTTATGTTCGGCCTGATTGGGCACTTGACCAGCCTGGCCCATGCGAAGCGGGTGGCAGACAAGCTGGGTTATTCCGAATATGCGGAGAGCGACCTGGAGTTCTGGTGCATGGCTCCCCCTCAGGTGGTGGACGAGATCACGGTAACCAGCATCACCGGCCAAAAGATTTATGGGCAGTACGTCGAATCCTGTTTCTTGCCGGAGATGTTGGCGGGGGGACGGGTGAAGGCAGCTTGTCGGAAAGTGTTGAATGCCATGGCCCTAGCCCAGCGGCGCGGCTTGAACATTACTGCTTTGGGGGGATTTAGCAGCATCATTTTTGAGACTTTTCGCCTCGACAGTCTCCGGCGAGTCCGCAACATTGACTTGGAGATCCAACGCTTTACCACCGGCAATACCCACACAGCCTACATCATCTGTCAGCAACTGCAGTTGGCGGCCCAGCGCTACGCCATGGACTTGGCAGCCGCTACGGTTGCGGTGGTGGGGGCGACCGGAGATATCGGCAGCGCCATTTGTCAATGGTTGGTGGCCCACACTCACTTGGGCAAATTGTTGCTCATCGCCCGAGAGCGACGGCGTCTGGAGGAATTGCAGGCCAAGCTCAAGCAGGGGGAGATCTCTTCGCTGGAAGAGGCCCTGCCCCGCGCTGACTTTATCGTTTGGGTGGCCAGCATGAGCCAAGGCATGGCCCTCGATCCCCAAGTTTTGCCGGATCCCTGTGTCATCATCGACGGTGGCTACCCAAAGAACATCGCCTCCAGCTTGCATCGGAAGGGGCTCTACGTCATTGACGGGGGGATGGTGGAGCACTCTTTGGATATTGAATGGAACATCATGCAGTTTTTGAATGTGGCCAACCCGGCCCGTCAGCTTTTTGCCTGCTTTGCTGAATCCATGCTGCTGGAGTTTGAGGGGCTGTACACCAATTTCAGTTGGGGCCGTAATTTGATCACCCTTGAGAAATTGGATCTGATCGGGCAGCTTTCCCGCAAGCATGGGTTCCGCCCCCTCATGCCCGAAGCCTAATTGAGATTCAAAATGAAGAAAGCCTCAGCCCCAGCAGAGGTGCTGGCCCTGGTCAGGTCAATCACCAATCGAGTAAACTACCCGACACCAACCGCTAGGCGGTACGGAGCGGGCTTTTAGTAGCCCTGCAGTTAGCAAGCCAACCACGA
>NZ_JANSIA010000068.1:0-17097 GCF_047461835.1 Synechococcus sp. R60.1
GACGCCTTGAGCTTACAGGAGACGGTCAGGACTTGGCTCATAAGTTCATTGTACTTCATCAAAGCGCTTTCCTCCCGGCACTGACCCTACGGGTACAGTGCGGGGCTCCTGCGATTTCTAGCTGACGCGACAGAGATTTAGGGGTTTCCTTATCAATCCTCTGCAGTTGCGTTTTGCTGCAAATCTTGGGTTAGAAACGCTCAAATTACCACAGAGCAAGGGTTTCCGCCATTGTCATCACTGAGGAAATAGCCAGAATAAAAGTAGCCATTGACCCAGCGATGGGCGCTACGACAACTCGGTGAACGAACGATGTTTCCCTCTCTTTTAACTCCACGTGCAGCAGGCATACTCCTATCGGGAGCTGTCTTGGGCATCCACTGCCAGGTGGCCATGGCCGCTCCCTTCCGCGACACCTTTGGTCACTGGGCCCAAGCCTACATTGAGACCCTCTCCGCTCAAGGAGTGTTGAACGGCTTCCCCGATGGTACCTTCCGCCCCAATGAGCCGGTGACCCGCGCTCAGTTTGCCACCATTGTCAATACCGCTTTCCGCCTCCGCAATACCTCCGGTACTTTTATCGGCTTTCGGGATGTGCCCCCCACCCACTGGGCAGCCAGCGCCATCTCGACGGCAGCAGCCAACAACCTGGTGGCAGGCTTTCCCGATGGCACCTTCCGTCCTGAGCAGCCCGTTACCCGCACCGAAGCGCTGGTGGTTTTGACCAACGCCATTGGCAACACGGGAGCGATCCCAGCCGCTCAGCCCGGAGATCTCTTCAGCCGCTACCGAGATGCGGCAGCCATCCCCAATTGGGCCCTGGCACAACTTGCGGCAGCCAACCGCGCCGGGTTGATCGTCAATTATCCAGACCCGATGCTCTTGGAACCCAACCGTCCCGCCACTCGCGCCGAGGTAGCAGCCTTCACCCACCAGGCCATGCTCAGCCGGGGATCCTTGGTGGCACAAAACCCAGGGGGCTTGCCCTCCGGTTCCCAGCCGGGCTTTGACCTGCGCCTTTCCACCCTGGCGGCGGGCACCCTGATGCAAACCACCACCCCCTTCAACGAGCGCCTCTTCATTGCCCCCAACGAAACCCGGCCCATGTCTTTGATCGTCCGCAACCCGATTCGCAACGCCCAGGGGGATATTCTGGTGCCTTTTGGCTCGCGGGTGGATGGCCGCTTTGAGCCGGCCCCAGGGGGCACCCGTTTTGTGGCGGAAAGCATCATTGTCAACAACCAACTGTTCCCCTTGGCTGCCCAATCGGACATCATTCACGATGTCAAGGATCCCCGCTACACCACCACAGGCAAAATCATTCAGGATGCGGCCATCGGTGCAGCAGCAGGCGCTATTCTCGGCTTGGTAACCGGAGACAATGCCATTGCCACAGAGGAAGTGCTGGGGGCAGGGGTGGCCGGAGCGGTAATTGGCAATGTAACGGCACCACAGGTGGTGGTGCTGGATCCCAATCAGGTGATCGAGCTGCGCCTCACTCAGGATCTGGCGCTGACCCCAGCATCCCGATAAAAGCGGTGCTGGCATAGCTATCTTCCCAGCCAATCCAAAAGGGTTGTTCCCCCCAACCACAGGCCGATCAAAATGGAAGTGGTCAGCAGTCCTCCTGCTACACAGATCAGGGATCCCAAGCTGCACAGGATCCCGTCTTCTTCCAGGAGGCCAAAGGCGGTGACGAAAACCCCCATTGCCGGCAGGGTGTTGGTGCCTGGAACGGGGATGATCATGGAAATCCCCATCAAGCCGATCCAGGTGCCCAGCCAGACTTGGCCGAGCCGTGTGGTGCAAAGCTGCTTCCAACGGGGGCGGGCAATTTTTTCAATGCGCTGCAACCATGGGATCCCAGCCTGCACCCACTTTTGAAAATGCTTCCGTTCAATAGAGGTCTGCAACACCCATTTCGGCAGCCAAGGAGTGGTTCGCCCTGCCAGCATTTGTGCGGCCAGCAACAGGATGACCACGCCAAAGGGAGTGGAATAGCCGGGAGCCGGCAGAGGCAAAGCAGAAGGGAAAGAGAGCACCGCCAAAAACAAGCCAAAACTGCGCTCGCCCGCCAGTTTTAGAATGTCTTCGATGCGGATCAACCCTTCCGGGGAGGGTTCGGGTTGCTCTGGGCTCTCGGGAAGGCGGGAAAACCGGGCTAGCTCTTGAGACAGACGGGCCATAGAGGGGGCAGGGCTGGAGCGGGCAAAGTTTGGCAACGGGTGGGCACTACCTGGAGGGCCAACGATAGCCTACTGCAAATTCGATAGCCTACTGCAAATTCAAGTTGTGTTGGATATCTTGAGCAAAGGGGTGGTTTCGGAGAGGTGACATGCTCGGTGACAGGTTCAAGAGGGCCGTAAACATCAGCAGCCTTGAGCGACAGCAGAAGGCTCCGACTCAGTTCCGCAAAGGGGGGCGTGGGCTGGGATGGCTCCTGCTGCTGGGATCCCTGTTGATGGTGGGGCGCGGTGTGGCCCTGGCAGAAGCGCAGTTGGAGGTGGGCACTTCCACCACCCTGTCCCCGCAGGCAGCTCCGCCGGTGTTGCCACCCCCCCCTGTGGGAGTCCGACAAATTTCCCTGGATACCGATCCCGAACAAACTGCCGATATGCCCCTTTCCCTGATGGCCGAACAGGTGCTGGAGGCGGTGTGCGAAGCGCAAATTGATGCCCAGCGGGCCTTGGCTCTCATGCCCGACCTGAGCGAATCCCACATCCGTGCTGCCTGTCCGAAGCGGCTGATCCCCAAAAGCTGAGAGGTCGCCCCCAAGTTGGCACCGAAGATTAGCCGGAAATACATTATTGTGGCGTTATTGTGGATCCAAACCCCCGTCCTTATTGCTATTTGGGTGGCGTTGTTGGGACAGTTGCAGCCGGTGGGAGTATTGGTGGCGGCCTTTTTGCACTTTTCTTCGAGCAATCTGCATCTGTCTCACTTGAAACAATAGAGGCCATAGCACACTAAGGGATCCCTAAACCAAGCCCTGATTTAAGATCTCGCGGGAACGGGCGATGGCTGCTCTCAAGTTGGCCCGCTGGGTGTAGCGCATCGTCATGGCGGCAGTTGTATGGCCCAGCAGGTGCTGGATATGCTCAGGGGCAACGCCACGATCCAGCAGCAAGGTGGCAAAGCTGTGGCGAAACTGGTGAGGGGTTTGATGTCCCGGCTCAGGCTCGGTTAGCTTGAGCACAATATGCCGCAGGCCATCGTAGGTCAGGGGGCGCCCCCGGTAGGCCAAGCAGCGAGATTGGGAAACAAACAAGGGATCCGTCGGCGCGCACGGGCCCCGTTCTCGGCTCAGATACTGTTGCAACAGCTCGGAGAGGGGATCCCCTACTGCCACAGCGCGGGGTTTGCTCCCCTTGCCACAGCGCACTTCCAACAGGGATCCCTCGGGGCTGATTTGAAAATCTTGAACGGTTAAGTCCAACAGCTCCTGGGCCCGCAGCCCGCACTCCAGCATCAGGCGAATCAAAGCCGCGTAGCGCAGAGAATGGTTTTGGGCCCGCTGCAACACCCGCTGCAACAACAACCGATCCAGATCGCGGGGCAAACGAGCGGGTAGGCGGGCAGGTCGAATGGCTTGAGTGGGCAGGGGATCCTGAAGGTAGCCCCGTTGGCTGGCCCATTCAAAAAATTGCTGCAAGGCCAACCGCTTCAGGTTGTAGGTGGCCGAAGAGGCGGGCGGGTGGATCCGCTGGCCGGAGCGGTTGCGAAACGGACGGCCCTTCAAGCTGTTCAAAAAGGACTGGACGTGGGCAGGCTGCACCTGGGGCAGCGGCACGGGGCAAGTTTTGGCAAACTGCTCCAGAGCGATGCGATAGGTGCGGCGGCTGGCAGGGGCCAGATCCCGCTGCCGCTCCTGCAAAAATTGCGCCGCCAGATGGCTGAGGCTGGGAACAGGGCCAGTCGGCTGACTCTGGGGATGGGTCTCCTGAGCCCAGCCCGATCGAGGCTCCCTCATCCTGCCACCTCCATCCCTCTGCTAGCCCTTAACTTTATCCTCAACTTGTGGCCAGCTGCTGTCCAGAGAGGGATCCCGACCTGAGAGTCGATGGCTACTGGCCGGGCAGCAGGTGTTGGGTGATGAAATCCGTGTACACTTCGCCCCTCAAAAAAGCTTCATGGCGCAGGATCTGCTGGTGGAAAGGGATCGTGGTGGGCACCCCAGTGATGGCGCATTCCCCCAAAGCCCGCTGCATGCGGCGGATGGCTGCTGCCCGGTTAGGCCCCCAGACGATCAGCTTGCCCAACAGCGAATCGTAGTAGGGGGGAATGGTGTAGTCGGTGTAGATGTGGGAATCCATGCGCACCCCCGGCCCCCCAGGGGGCAAATAGGCACTGATCGTGCCAGCGCAAGGCCTAAACTGCTGCTTGGGATCCTCGGCGTTGATGCGGCATTCGATAGCATGGCCCCGCAACTCCACATCCTTCTGGCGAAAGGTGAGGGGTTGACCTTGGGCAATGCGAATCTGCTCGGCAATCAGATCCAGCCCGGTCACCATCTCAGTGACCGGATGCTCCACCTGGATGCGGGTATTCATCTCGATGAAGTAAAACTGGCCGTTTTTATCCAGCAAAAACTCCACCGTGCCCGCTCCCACGTAATTCACCACCTTGGCCGCTTTCACCGCCGCTGCTCCCATGCGGGCGCGCAAGCTTGCAGTCAAAGCCGGGCTGGGGGCCTCTTCCAACAGCTTTTGATGCCGCCGTTGAATGGAGCAATCCCGCTCGTACAGATGCACCACATTGCCCTGGCTATCCGCCAAGATTTGAAACTCCACATGACGGGGGCGCTCGATGAACTTCTCCAAGTAAACCCCGCCGTTGCCAAAGGCTGCTTGGGCTTCCCCCTGAGCGGTGCGCAGCATCTTCAGCAGCTCCTGGGCATCCCGCGCCACCCGCATACCCCGCCCCCCGCCACCGGCGGTGGCTTTGATGATCACGGGGTAGCCGATTTTCTCCGCCAGCTTCACTGCCTCCTCCTCAGAGGTGATCAACCCGCGGCTGCCCGGCACCGTCGGCACCCCCACCGCTTGCATGGTCTCGCGGGCCGTGGCCTTGTCGCCCATCTTGCGCATCGCCTCTGGCGAGGGGCCGATGAAGATCAAGTTGTGGTCGGCACACATCTCGGCAAATTTGGCATTCTCCGCCAAGAACCCATAGCCCGGATGAATGGCAGTGGCCCCGCGGGTGAGGGCTGCCGAGATGATGTTGGGAATGTTGAGGTAGCTTTTGGCCACCGGGGCATCTCCTACGCAAACAGCCTCGTCCGCCAGTTGGACGTGCAGGGAGTTCTGATCCGCAGTGGAGTAAACGGCCACAGTTCGGATCCCCATTTCCTGACAGGTGCGGATGATGCGCAGGGCAATCTCACCCCGGTTGGCGATCAGGATCTTGGTGATGGGCGGCATGAGGAAGGTTCAAAGCTGAAGAGGTAGCTAGACCGCTAAGGTCAGCGGTCTGTAAACGCAAGGTTAAGTTCAGGTGCTCATCCTACTATTTGACATACTCCCCGTCTTAAAGGACGGGGATGCTTTCTCAGCCAGCAGAATCGCTCCTACCGACTGAGCTACACAGGGCATGAGGCTGAAACCTCAACCCTATGGGGGATGCCATGGCCCCAACTACTGGGCCGGAGCCCAGATACTTCCTGCGGATGTTAATTGCCCCCACCCCGTCCCGATGGAACTCAAACCCACACCCACACCTGTACACACGACCTTTGGGCTTGTTTCTCTGTCCACAAACAGGACACTCCTGAGAGCTGTACCGCTCATCTTGCAGTACCACTCTCATCCCCAACCGCTCAGCTTTGTAGGTGATGAGATGCCGGACTTGACCATGCAACATCTGGTGGATCTTCTGATTCGCCTTTTTGTTGTAGTTGGCAGACATCCGGATATCCCGAAGGTCGCCAATCACAACTGTCTGCACGCCTCGCTTGTGGAGCGTGGAGACCAATCGGGTTGTCTGCTTGTGCAGAATATCCCGAATTTGATTGCGCAGCTTCTTGAGCTGCAAACGTTGAGAGCGAACTAGCCGCTTCCACCGCCGAGAGCCCCGCTTTTTGCGCGCCAGGAGTCGAGCTAGCTTGCCCTGCAGCTTGTTCTGGTAGCGCCTTTTGGAGCGCAGCAGCCTGCCATTGGCGATGTAGGTTTGTCCCCCCTCATGAGCGACTGCGGGGTGAATCTCACCCAAATCCACAGCGGCAACGTTGCTCTCTTCCCCCTCTTCTTCCGGCGGCGTATCCCCCACCTTGTAGCAAGCCCTCAGCTCATACTGCTGGCCATCCCAGCCCATCTCTACCCAAACAGGCGTATCCCAAGCCCAGTTAACAATCAGGGGCTCCTTGCCTTTCCCGTTCGACAATCGCAGCTTCCCATTGACGACTTGGATGGCTGAAGATTTCCACTGGACTTTATAGAAGTACCGACGGCGTCGAGGTGGACGGGCGTTGGGGTCGGTTTTGCGGCGTTCCCGCCAGGACTTGAGAGAGGCAAAGAAGCTTTGCACTACTGCGTCTGCACTGTGGGCATGAAGTGTATTCTCAGGGTCGTTGGGAAACCAACGCATGAATGTGGAAGGCTTTAACCACAATCCCTTCTTGCGGACGACCCGCCAAAAGTGAACGAGCACTTTTGAGTACAGCTCGCCTGCTGCCCTGCTCAACAGCTGCAGTTGCTCTGAGACGCCTAGCTTGAGCTTGCGGACAAGGTACATGCAAAGTTGCCTTTCCTGTCTAATAGCATCTTACAAAAGCCGCCCTAGAAGGGCGGGGCTTGTAACCCAGTTTTTTTGGTCAACTGGAGGGGAGGATAGAGAAGGTCAGGTGGGGATCCCACATTCAGCCCATCCAGTCGACAACCTAGGTAGGACTGAGGCTACAGGGATCCGGCTGCAGCAGAATCCCAGTGGGGGCAAACTGCGTCACCCAAAACTCTACATCCTGAAACTGGTGACGCAGGGTGTTGCGCACTTGGGCGGCCAGCTCCAGGCTGGGCATGATTCCGAAGACCGTTGGCCCCGACCCCGACATCAGGGATCCCAGGGCCCCCGCCGAGAGAAGAGCTTGGCGCAGTTCCCCTACAATCGCGTACTCCGGCAAAACCACCTGTTCCAAGTCATTGCGCAAACTCCTGGCTAACGCCGGCGGATCCTGACGGCTGAGAGCCGCCAACGCCTGCGGCAAGGTGGGCAGTGTGGGTTTGGGTAGGGCATCCCCTCCCAAGCTCCCCTGACGAGAACGAAAGGCTTGATAGGCCCAGGCAGTCGAAACCCCCAGGTGCTTGGGCTTGGCCAGCAGCACAGGGATCCCTTCCCAATCGGCCAGCGGCTCCAAAACTTCCCCGCGCCCGGTGGCCAGTTGCGTTCCCCCCTGGATACAGAAGGGAATGTCGGATCCCAAGCGGGCTGCCAAACTCTGCAACTCTCCCACCGTCAGGCCCAGCCCCCACAGTTGGTTTAACCCCACCAAAACCGCCGCCGCATCAGCCGAGCCCCCCGCCAAACCTGCTGCCACCGGAATGTGCTTTTCGATGTGAATCTCCACGCCAGCGGCAGAGTGACACTCTTTTTGCAGCAGCTCAGCGGCTTGATAGGCGAGGTTGCGGGCATCTGTGGGCACTTCTGGGCGATCGCAGGTGAGGTGGATCCCGTGAGGACGGCTCTTCAACTGCAGTCGATCCGCCAAATGAATGCTCTGCAACACCATCGCCACCTCTGAATACCCGTCAGGACGGGATCCGAGGATTTCCAGGTAGAGGTTGATCTTGGCGCGGGCAATCAGGGTACAGGCTTGCATGGGGTGAAAATCTGGGTCAGCAACAAGTCTCAACTCCCCTTAGCCTGTACAGACCTGATCAAAACACAGACTTATCCGGGGAGGTCTCCCAGCCCGATTCTAACGGCAATGGATCCCCTTTCTAGCTGCCGGAGCGCGGCCATGGCCCCAGCCACTCTCCACCGCGAAAGCGCCAGCGGGGAAACAAAATGCGCATCACCACCCAAGCGCTGAGGTAAAGGCAAACCCAGACCACACTGTAGTGGAGAATAAAATCTCCCAAATCAAACCGTTGGGTTGGGATATAAGGAAGACCCACCACCTTCAAGACTGTACCCAAAAAAAGCCCTTCCCAAATGCCGGCCAAAAGCTGAAGGATCCCAGGCCAATCGTGATCCCACATCCACCCCATCAGATAGTTATAAACAACATCCCAAACACAGCCAAACAGACCCACGTAGAGCAATACCCAAAAATAGGTGAGGCTGCCGCCATGTCCGGTGAGCCCAAAATAAAAGGGTAAACTTGCCAAAACACCAACGGTGGCCAATAAGAAAACCCGAGTTTGCCAGCGGCCAATCAAGGTCGGAGTCATTTTTTCCTCCCGCAGTTTTGCCAATCGAGATCATCAGGATCCGTGTCGCTCCCAGTCTGTTTGAGGGAACCTTCTGGCCCTCACCCCCAACCCTTCCCCCTTTGGTATAGAAGAGTTGGGGATCAACGCAACACCCCTTTCACCAGGTTCAACGGGATGGGGAATAGCCATGATGTGTCGCCAACAATAGCGTTGATAACCATAAACATCCGGCAAAATCCAGGAGCGTTGCCCAATGTCGGCAAGCTAGGGGCTGATGTTTAGGGCCCACTTGCACCATTGCCACAGGGATCGGATCCCTTCTAAGCCTTTGACCCCCGGTGCCCGCAGTCGAGCCAGGTGTTCCACCGAGCGATGGGCACAGTACTGTAAACCCAAAAACGTATCCACCGGCGCATAGGGCCCGCCCAAGGTGATGATCCCAGCGGCGTACATTCGCCCATCCCGGTTGCGCATCTCCACCAGCTCAAAGTCGTTGGAGACATGCAAGCGCCCGTGAGGATTGAGGGGCAGGTTGTAGTGGGTAATTAGATCGTTGAGGAGAGGATTGGTCATGGGATCCGAAACCAAACCCGTACAGTCGATAACGAAATCGGCCTCCACCTTTAATTGCGTGTTGTTGTGGGTACCTCGAATGTAGGTTACCGGCTTACCCTTGTCGCCGGGAACCACCGACTCCACCTTGCCGAACACAATCGAGTACCAGCCCTCTCGCAACCCTTGCCGCACGATCCGCCGCCATTTCCGCCGACTTGCTGTCGTGGTGCCGCCCCAAGCTTCCAGCAGTTCGCGCCGTTCCAGGGGGGTCGCCGCTTCCAATTTGGCACGCAGAACTCCTCCCCAAGTGCCCTTGGGCCAGTTGAAGGGCTGAAACTCCCAATGGTTATCCACTGCCCGTTTGGCTCGTCCGAAGCGATTACCGCTTTTGGGCGCACGGCTCAGATGCACCACCGAGATGCGGGGGTTGACTTTGCGGGCTTCGTAAAGGCGTTCCATCACCTGAGAGGCGACGATCCCAAATCCCCGAATTAGGACGGTGCCACCTTGTTTCTCCAACTGCTCATAAACGTGATCATGAGGCTCATAGCCGTGTACCACCGATCTCAAATCTCCTGTTTTTTCGCGAAACTCCTGCAGGTCGTTGAGCAACTTGATGGCCGGATATCCAGTTGCCAAATGGAGATACTTGGCCACCATAAAACGGTGATCCGTATGGCCGGGCCGCGTTGCCGAATAGGCCACCACATATCGCCCATCCTCCGTCTTGCGAATGGCGCGAATATGGCCGTAACACAGCATTTGCTCCCAACCAATTCGGGCTGCCTCCCGATCCATTGAGGCAAATACATCCCCCGCCCGCGGCGTATAGGTATCTGCCAACAAGGGCTCACTAAATACCTGCCACAAAAAGCCGAATGCTTCCAACAATCGGCCGGAGAAAAAGGAACGCCAAGCATCCCGCAGAGCATAGCCAGGCCAGCCCCAAATGTTGTCTGGACAAGAATCGGAGCCAGAGCGAATTCGCTTCCAGCGGGGGATCTGGCAGTTGGTCAAAAGCCGTTCATACCGTTCGTAGGGTTTACGGGCAATGCTGATGACGCGAATGTGCTCCGGTCTGACCCCGTAAATGCGCAGGGTATCCACCCACACAAAGCTGCCGATACCGCCGCCCAAGGCCAAATAGAGGGTCTCTTCCACAGGTAGTCCGGTGGCTTTGAGGGCGCTCAGGGCAATTTGCTCGGCTCGAAACAAATCCGGCGGGGGAAAATCCGAGCCAGCCCGCACTTCAGGAAGCTGCTCTGGGGCAAAAACCACCGTGGAAGCCGGGGGAACCTCAAATGCGGTGTCGGGTTGGGTGGCCGGGCGAATCAGTTCGGTGCGCGGCTCCAGCAAAAGAGTAGGGGTGGCGGTCAGAAGGGTGGCATTGGGATCCCTGGGGGACACCAAACCCACGGTGATGCTGTAGGGGCCAAGCTCCACCACTTCTCCCCCCTGGAGCACCCGGCGTGCCTGACGGATTTTTTCCCCATTGATGCGGCTGCCGTTGGCACTGCGATCTTCATAGATGACCTGGCCATCCTCACCGAGATAGACGAGGGCGTGATAACGGGAGATCTCCTGGCTGGCAAACACAGCCCGCGCCACTTCTCGACCTTGCCATTCCTGTGGCAATTGGGCCAGCTCCCTGCCCAAGGCAAGAGGCAATGGAAAAATCAGCTCCTGCTGTTCTTCGGTGATGGGATCTTCCCAGCTCAGTTGAATTTGCATAGCTTCTGCTCACCTTTACAAAGATCATGAAGAGGCCATTGAGAAAACACAGAACAGCGCGACCTCACAGGTCACTTTTGGTTTGCCCGGGATCCCTTTTTTCTATCCCCCACGGACTTGGATCAGCCACTGGGATCTGTAAGAAGAATTAAGAAGAATAGAAAGGGTTGGTCCTCTAGAGAGGAGGTTGTGGGGCTTTGCCAGCTTCTGGAGGAGGGATCACCAAGGTAGCGCTCAAAACCAAATGCCCACAGTAGGGACAATTCTGGCCCTGATATTCTGGGGGCAGGTAGTGAGGGTTTTCCAGGCGGCTGCACTTAACCTTGAGGGTGTCCAAAGTGCCGCGGCTGAGGGGAACCCCCTGATTCTTCCTGGCAACTTCTATGGACTTCACGCTCAGCACAACGCGCCCCAATTGAATTTGGCTATTGGCCTCAAGCGCAAGCTCTTCCTGAATTATTTTTCGGCCATTCACCCAGACGGGGTTGGGCTGCTTAGGAGGCAAACGATCCCGAGTTAAGTTGCGAATGTGAAAGTTTAAGGTTTTGGGATCAAAATAAAGCCCGGCGTGAACTCCTGAGACCGAGCGAGTTGGGTCATTGAGCACCACATCACAGCTGGGATCCCGTCCAATGGTAACCAGCTTAGAGGGGACAGGCGAAACCGTTTGCGATCGGCGCCGGTCGGCCTCGGTCCATTCTAAAGTGAGTTGACACACAATCCCATTCTCCACCGTTCAGCGCCTCCATTCCCTAGATCGGCTTCAGCATATCCAAAGGTCAGCTTGGGGAAAGCAGAAGATGTCTTTTTCGTCAAAATTGTTATCTTTTTGGATAACTATAACCTACTCCCCTGACCAAAGGCTTGCGCTGATCCGGATCACCTGAGTTGGGATCTCCGAGTTACATTCCTGCTGGAGACCGTGCCCAAACGCTCCGCGCCGCTTCCGCGACCACCCTCAGCTCCTCTTCCAGAGGGAGAGGGGAGCCAGACGGAAAGGTTTCATTCATGATGTTTAGACCATGATGTTTAGAGTGACTACATACTCGACTTTATCCCCACCCGATTTGAAGCAACAAAACTCGATCTCCTCAGGAACGGCGAGGCCGTTCAAGTTTGACCGAGGTGGCCTGATCCCTTGGCCGGAAGCCTCAGAAATCCACCTGAGAGATAGGGCCTAGAGTGAGTTTTGAGTTTCTGGGGATCCTGCAAGACTAGTATCCTCTGTGTCTTTATCCAAACCGTTTTCAAAGCACTCCGGTAAATGGGAAACTGCCGCTGCCCAGCCGCTCCTGCCGATCGAACACACTGATGGTGAGCTGATGGGATCCCGTTTGAGTGAGGGTAAAGCGATTCTGGGTCAGGGTCAGCCCTGTAACGGTGCAGGTGGTCGCCCCAACGAAGCAGCCGGGCAACTGAGCGGCATCAAAAGCTCCCAGGGTTACGAAATTGCCCAGTGGGGTGGTGACGGAAGCCAAAAAGGCGTTGGAACCCCGGATCCCGGCAGGGGCCTCTACCCGAAAAGACACCACAAAGGTTGGAGTTTGCCCCACCAAGACGGTGCGCGGGGAGAGATCGGTAATGGTGAGGGATGGAGCAGGTATGGGAGGCGGCAGGGGCAGAAGGTCGCTGCTGCCGGTCGTGCCCCCACACCCCACCAGAACACTGCTCAGCAGCACCAGCAATGGGATCCGTTCATGTATCCGCTGCATCATCTCTTCTCCATCCCCAAAAGATCCCAAAGGAGTCTCAAAAGACCTTCTTTCTTGAGCTTATTGTCTAGAGTTTGTCTCCACCAAGCCAGCGGGCGGAAAGGAGAGAACCTGGCGAGAAGCAGCCTGGGATCCTTCGCTTATTCCCCTTGCAAAAGGTTTTGGCAAGCTGTGGCAATGGCCCAGTCCTCTTGGGCTGAGATCACCAGAACCCGCACCGGAGCATCCGAAGTGCTGATATCGCAGTTGCGGGGGGATCCGGCATTCAAAACCGGGTCGATCTGGATCCCTAAAAAACCCAGATCTGCACAGGTTGCTGCCCGCACCGGCGCCGAGTTTTCCCCAATCCCCCCAGAGAACACCAGCGCATCCAGCCGATCCAAGCTCATGAGCATTGCCCCAATCTGGCTGCGCAGACGGTGGACAAACAGCTCAAAAGCCAGCTCCGCCCGGGCATGGCCTGCCTCCATTGCCTCCAACACAACCCGCATATCGCTGCTCAGGCCGGAAACGCCCTTCAACCCCGATTCTCGGTTCAAGATCCGATCCAGTTCATCCACACTCATGCCCTGGCGCAACTGATGGATCAAAATGCCCGGATCCACTGACCCCGACCGGGATCCCATCATCAAGCCCTCCAGGGGGGTGTAGCCCATGGTGGTGTCCACACTTCTGCCCCCGCGAATGGCCGCCAACGAGCAGCCGTTGCCCAGGTGACAAGTGATCAGCCGCAACTCTTCCAGGGGTCGGTTCAAGATCTCGGCAGCGCGACGGGCGCAATGCTCGTGGTTAATGCCATGAAACCCGTAGCGGCGGATCCCTTGTTCAGCCCAAGCGTAGGGAAGGGGGTAAAGGGCTGCGGCCAGAGGCATTTGCTGGTGGAAGGCGGTGTCGAAAACGGCCACCTGAGGGATCCCCGGCAACAGTTGCCTTAGCAGACGGATGCCAGCCAGCGCAGCAGGGTTGTGGGCTGGGGCCAAGGGGATCAATTGCTCAATCGCCCTCTCCACCTCTGGCGTAATTAAGGTGGGCTGCCGGTACAGGGATCCCCCATGCACCACCCGATGGCCGACGCCGCCGATCTCAGCCGCCTGCGGGAGCAGGGATCCCTCCCCTTGCCAGAGGCTTTGAAACAGCGGGGCCAGTTGGCCGATCCCTCCCTCAGGTGAAGCGGAGGGAAAAGATTCCCACCCACCGCCTCGCCGACGAGTCTGGATGAGGGCCTCCCCCGGCTTGTAGGTGAAATCCACCTGGGCTTGCCAGATGGGCGTGGCCTCCACCCTTCCCTCAACCGTCAGAAATAGGGAGGATTTGAGGCTGCTGGAACCGGCATTGACGACCAGAATATTCACAGCGTGTCTTCGTTGGCCTTCGCACTGCTGGGCTTAAGGCCTATAGCCCGCTTGCTTGAACAGAGCGGTTGACTACCCTGCCGCTAAGGATGACCATAGCATTAAAGCCCTCCTGCAGCTTCCTGAGGCCAAGGCGAACTGCGTAGCGGTAGGACGGAGCTTTAGACCCAATTTTTTGGGTAATCTTTTCCCCTACTTCTGTTGCCCTCCATCCCACTGGACTAACGCTGCTTATGCCCAGAGTCATCGTCACAGATCCCATCGATCAGGCGGGGATCGACATTCTCTCCCAAGTCGCTCAGGTGGATGTGCAAACTCAGCTCACCCCAGAGCAGTTGATCGCGGTCATCCCCAACTACGATGCCATCATGGTGCGCTCCGGTACACGGGTTACCCGAGAGGTAATCGAGGCGGGGACGAACTTAAAAATCATCGGGCGGGCGGGCGTTGGCGTTGACAACATCGATGTGCCCGCCGCAACCAAAGCCGGGATCCTGGTGGTCAACTCCCCAGAGGGCAACACCATTGCCGCTGCCGAGCACGCCATTGCCTTAATGATGGCCCTCTCCCGCCACATACCTGATGCCAATGCCTCTCTGAAATCGGGCCTGTGGAATCGGCAAGAGTTTGTCGGCGTAGAAGTCTACAAAAAAACGCTGGGGATTGTCGGATTGGGTCGGATTGGATCCCATGTGGCCCAGATTGCCAAGGCGATGGGGATGAAGCTGCTGGCCTATGACCCCTATCTATCCGTGGAGCGGGCCGAGCAACTGGGGGTACGCCTGGTGGACTTCACAACTTTGGTCCAGGAATCCGACTACATCACCTTGCACATTCCCAAAACCCCTGAAACCACCAACCTGTTCAACGCCGAAACCTTTCGCATGATGAAGCCGACCGCTCGCCTGATCAACTGCGCCCGTGGCGGTTTGGTGGATGAACAAGCCCTGTACGAAGCCCTGAAATCCGGTCAAATTGCCGGAGCGGCTTTGGATGTATTTGCCAACGAGCCCCTGAAGGACTCCCCGCTGTTTTCCCTGGGCAAAGAAGTCCTGCTCACTCCCCACTTGGGGGCCTCCACCGAAGAAGCCCAAGTGAATGTGGCCATTGATGTGGCCGAGCAGATCCGCGATGTGTTGCTGGGGCTGCCGGCCCGCTCTGCCGTGAACATCCCCGGCCTACAGGCAGAGGTGCTGCAAAACCTCAGACCCTACCTGGACTTGGCCGAAACCCTAGGCAACTTGGTTGGCCAATTGGCGGGGGATCGCGTCAACCAGTTGGAGATCCGCCTGCAGGGAGATCTGGCGGAAAAAGATGGGCAGCCGATCGTCATTGCCGCTCTCAAAGGGCTTTTGACGCTGGCGCTGCGGGAGCGGGTCAACTACGTCAACGCCTCCATTGAGGCCAAAGAACGGGGCATTCGGGTGGTGGAAACTCGAGATCCCTCCTTGAAAGATTATTCCGGATCCCTGACGTTGATTGCCCACGGCCCCAATGGGATCCGCTCGGTTTCGGGGGCGTTGATTGGGGAGCGAGAGGTGCGGATTACCCAGATCGACGAGTTCCCGGTGAATGTGCCCCCTTCCGCCAACATGCTGATGACCCTGCACCGGGATATGCCGGGAATCATCGGACGGATTGGCACCCTGCTGGGAGCCTACAATGTCAACATCGCCAGCATGCAGGTGGGGCGCAAGATCATCCGCGGCGATGCAGTCATGGTGCTCAGCTTGGACGATCCCCTGCCGGATGGGATCCTGGAAGAGGTGCTCAAGCAGCCGGGCATCCGCGACGCTTTTGTAGTGAACCTCTAGAATTGTTGATCCCTAGAAAAAATCCCAAATCTCACCTACCCTGGCAAGACGGAGTCTTTGCTTGAACCAGAGCAACTTGTCCCTAACCCTGTCCCAGATCCCAGACTGGGATTGGCCGGCCTTTCTGGAGTCCCTGGGCCATTTTGGTGTGGATCTCAGTCTGGAACGCATGCAAGTCTTGCTGCAGCGTCTAGGACAGCCCCAAGCTGGGATCCCGGCCATCCACGTAGCCGGCACCAACGGCAAAGGATCTGTCTGTGCCTGGGTCAGCCACGTGTTGTGGGCGGCAGGCTATCGTGTGGGCCGCTACACCTCTCCCCATTTGGTGGACTGGCGGGAACGGATTTGGCTGAACGGGGAATACATTTCCGCCAACGACTGGAGCCAAGCGCTGGCCCAGGTGCGAGACTGCCTACAAACCTATGCCCCTGACGAGGCTTCTCCCACCCAGTTTGAGGTTATCACCGCTGCCGCTTGGCTGTACTTCCGCCGGCAAAAGGTGGATGTGGCAGTGATAGAAGTGGGCCTGGGGGGGCGGCTGGATGCTACCAATGCTGGGATCGAGCCGGTGGTAACGGCTATCACCTCCATCGGCTGGGATCATTGGCAGCGCTTGGGCAACAGCCTTCCCCAAATTGCCTCTGAAAAGGCGGGTATTCTCAAGCCAGGGATCCCGGCAGTGTGCGCACCCCAAACCCCAGAGGTCACAGCAGTTATCCGAGCCAAGGCAGAGCAATTGCGAAGCCCCCTGAAGATGGTCGAACCTCTGCGATGGTCAGAGCCTCAAACCGTCCACTGGCGAGGGCAGCTCCTCACCTTGCCCCTCAGCGGCGATGTACAACTCACCAATGCAGCAGTAGCCCTTGCCGTTGTGGAAACCCTACAGCAACAGGGCTGGCGGATCCCTGATGCCACTGTAGAAAAAGGATTTGCCATCACCCGTTGGCCGGGGCGCCTACAGCGGGTGCAGATTGGATCCCGTCAGTTGCTGATGGACGGAGCCCACAACTTGCCCGCTGCCCAGGCTCTCCGTCGCTATCTGGATGAGCATCAACCCGGCCCCCTCACCTGGTATATGGGCATCCTCACCACCAAAGATGTCCAGGGCATTCTCAGCACCCTGCTGCGGCCGGGAGATTGCTTTTTTGCCCTGCCAATTGCCGGCCACTCTGGGACGGATCCCGAGCAACTTGCTCAGCTAGCCCAGACCCTGCAGCCTCATCTCGCCTCGGCACGGGCACTGCCCAATCTCTCCGCTTTTCGGGCTCAGTTGCTCAAGCCGAAAAACCTCACTGAGCCACCAGCTGTAATCTGCGGATCCCTGTACCTATTGGGCCAGGTGATGCAGGAATATTTGGGATGGGATCTAGCCTGTTGAACTGACAGGTGAAACCTTATGCAAAACCTGAGCTCCTCTCCTATAAAGAGAGAGGAGCTATGAACAAAAACTAGCTCTCAACTACTATCACTTGATCAAGATACTCCCCTACTGATTGGGTTAGGGTGGTGGGCCTGGCACCGAGCTAGGTTGCCAGCAGGTCGCCCTGCCAGTAGGTTCGCCGCTGAT